>NZ_JBSXOI010000032.1:0-17114 GCF_056859395.1 Marinobacter sp. L-80 | reverse complement strand
AAACGCTGGAAGCGGATCAAGGGGTTCAACCAACTGAAGCTGGTCGTGGACAACGTGCAGTTTCAGGATGGAATACCGGTGGAGGATCAATCTGACAGGAGCGCTGCCTGATGGTCATACACCAGATTTGACAATAACTCGGTTCCGAACAGCTCACGGTGCGCGCGATGGATTTGATCACGCCGATTGGCATGGGGCAGCGAGGTTTGATCGTTGCGCCGCCGGGGTCTGGAAAATCGACGGTTTTAAAACATATTTGCCAGGCGGTGGGAAAGGCGTATCCCGAGATTAAACTCTACGCGTTATTGATAGATGAGCGACCCGAGGAGGTCACTGATTTCAGGCGTAGCGTCCCGGCTGAGGTACACGCTTCTTCTTCGGATGAAAGCTATGCTCATCACGTTCGCGTTGCCGATGAACTTCTTGATATCGCTCGCCAACAAGCGGGCGAGGGTCACAACGTTATGATTGTGATTGATTCTCTCACGAGGCTTTCGCGTGTGCATAATGCGGAGCGAAAGAGCAGCGGTCGTACTATGTCTGGCGGGATGGATGCTCGAGCGATGGAGATCCCGCGGAGGTTGTTTGGCGCTGCACGAAACATTGAGAATGGCGGCTCGCTGACCATTCTGGCAACCGTTCTGGTGGATACGGGCAGCCGCATGGACCAGGTTATCTTTGAGGAATTCAAGGGCACGGGGAACATGGAGCTGGTGTTATCGAGAGACGTTGCGAATCAGCGAATTTTTCCCGCGCTGGATATTTCGAAAAGCAGTACACGCCGTGAAGAGCTGCTGTTGGATCCAAAAGATTTAGACAAAATAAGAGCATTGCGCCGGGCGCTTGGCGGTCTCAAACCGCTAGAGGGCACAAAAAAGTTGGTGGAGCTGCTTGAGAAGTACCCCACAAACGCCGAGCTTCTGAAAAACATCCCCCATTCTTTTGACAAGGCGTAAGCGTAGCGTTCAAGACAGGGCGTTTTTGAGGAGTAGGTATGTTCCACATTCACGTCGAGCGGGTGCTTGAAAAGGATATTGATACGGTTTTTGAGGCCATGGAATCGGCTTTTCCTTTCGGGCTCTTTCGAGCCGAAGATGAACCCGGCGATGCCAACGATGCAGTCCTCGGCGCCAATGTCGCAGAGGTTTTCTGTGGTTTCTTCAGCCACAGTTTTAGAGAGGTGCTTTCCGACCCATTTTGGGTATAATTGTACCTTAATTGGGTATTTCGGGGTTTGTATGGGAAATCAACAGCTTTCGAAGCAAATGGGAATGGCGGAAGCGCTTTTCCCCGCGACCCGGCAAAAGGTTTTAAAGCTTTTTTTCTTGAGGCCCGATGCCGAATTTGCTCTACGTGAGGTAATTGATGCGGTTGGCGCAGGGTCTGGTGCAGTGCAACGAGAGGTAGCGCGGCTGGTCGATTGCGGACTCGTTTTTCAAGATCATCGAGGCCGGCAAAAGCGCTACAGAGTAAATCGAGAATCCCCGATTTACTTTGAGCTCGCCTCTCTGGTGACGAAATTGCTCGGCCCAGAATCTCAGATCGATGCTGCGTTGCAACCTCTGTACCCTGAGATTGATATCGCGTTGCTTTACGGCTCGGTGGCGAAGGGTGTTGATCACGCGGGAAGCGATGTTGATCTCTTGCTAGTATCCGACACTGTGAGTCTGGAAGATATTTTCGAGACCCTTGATCCGGCAGAACGTTCGCTCGCTCGGACAATTAATCCTACGGTGTATACTCGAAGCGACTTCAGAAGCCGTATTGTGAAAAAGCAATCTTTCCTTACCAGGGTCCTGGATGGGCCTTACATCCTACTTAAAGGGAATTTGGATGAATTCGGAATCTCTCGACAATCTGGTCAAGATTAATAAGCTCCATCGGGAGCCTCCCGATGCAGAAGAAATCAAAGGATTGATACGCTCTGGGACCGTTCGTTTGAACGATGCACGTTTTGAATCGCTTAGCATCGAAAGCCGTTTTGATCTCTCGTATAACGCTGCACATGCGCTGTCACTCGCCGCTTTACGGCATTGCGGTTATCGGTCGGACAATCGCTATCTCGTCTTTCAATGTTTACAACACACCCTGGGGTTGTCGGCGGCGAAATGGCGGGTGCTTGATCAAGCCCATAAAAAGAGAAATCTGGCGGAATATGAAGGGGAGATCGACCTGAGCCCTGCCTTGGTTCAGAGTGTTCTCAAAATTGCAGAAGAGATCGAGGAGGCCGTTCTCAGGCTAACGGGCGATTGAAGAACGTATCGTCAAACTCTTGCATCGAATCCAGGGCTGCTCACCTCATTGAGCCAATAAAATCCAGTCGAAGCATTCGAAGCCCAAATTGGGTACAAAAATACCCGATTTGGGTATTTTGATAAGCGGTCAGCAAAGCGGGGCGGTCAGCGCATCGCGGAAAACACGCTGCACCTGTTCGAGCTGTGTTGTCACTGGCCCGGCGCACTGGTCGCCCAGCAGTTGGGCTTTGATTTGTCGAAGTCTTTGCAGCCGCTTATCTGGTAATCGCCACTGGTTTCACGATCCACTCAGGCAGTTCGCCTGATCAACTGAGCACAAACTCTCGTAGCTCTACAGGGAGAACGATAACGGGAGCAAGCAAATGAGCTTCAACTTAGCCGTCAACAAAAATCGCACCATTCTGACGTTGATGCTTTTACTCATCACACTGACTACTCAAGGGGCCGGCATGAACAGCCTGAGCGACTATCAGTGGAAAAACCGACTGATTCTGGTGCAAGCCACAGATGAGAATGCCGGCGAGATTGACACGCTCAGGAGTGCCCGGGCCGAAGTAGATGACCGTGATATCGTCTGGTTTGTAAACACCGGCGCAGACCTGGTTTCAAATCAGGATGGGGTTTCGAGCAGTCTAGAGAGCGAGATCAAGGCTCTGCTTGACCAGTTCCGTTCGGATGAGAGGGTTCTGTTGATCGGCAAGGACGGCGGTATGAAAAGCCGAGAGCCCAGTCTCGATCTCGACGCTATTTTCCGCCGTATCGACCGCATGCCAATGCGCATGCGAGAGATGCGCTCTGATTGAAGCACCAGGCTCTATCTCCGTGTTCAAGGGCTATACTGGAAGGGCCTTACGTCGACTGAGATTGACATTCCACTCCATGCCACGTGACCCCATCGGGGTGAGGGTTTCTGGCAGGCTTTGAAGTTGGGTAGATTGAATGACCAAAGGAAGGGAAGCAAACTAGCCAGATGAAACCGCTTTTTCTGATCGTTGCTTACCTTGCCGCTGTCACCCTGCCGTTGCTCCTGTCCGCATGGGTGGGAGGTCCACCACGCCAGTTCCACCAGGAACTGGCCTCCGGCTTTGGCATTCTTGCCTTCTCGATGATCCTCGTGGAGTTCATCCTGTCCGGGCGTTTCCGGGCCATTTCAAATGACGTGGGCATGGATGTGACCATGCGGTTTCACCAGGTCATGGCTCGCACGGCGCTCGCTTTTGCTCTGCTGCACCCGTTTCTTTACCAGGGAACGCCGACAGGAGGGCAGCGCCCATGGGCCCCCACGCGCCAGTTGACGCTCACGACTGATTTCTCCGATCTGGCGACAGGCATTGTTGCCTGGCTGCTGCTTACCGGCCTTGTTGTCATGGCCATCGGGCGCACCCAGCTGGGCTACCGATACGAGACATGGCGCCTGTTACACGGGATTGGCGCGCTGCTGATCGCGGTACTTCTGTTGCACCATACCGTGTATGCCGGGCGTTACGGATCGCAGCCGGTGATGACCTGGGTGTAGTTGGCCATGACGGGTGTGGCGATTGGGTCGCTGCTGATGGTGTACCTGGTGGTTCCCTGGCTGCAGAAGGCTCGCCCCTGGCGCGTGACGTCCGTGGTCCGGTTGACGCCAAAGCAATGGGAAGTGACCGTGACCCCCAACGGTCACCGTGGTCTGGATTACCGGGCCGGGCAATTCGCCTGGCTGAATGTGGGGCAAAGCCCTTTCTCGATGAAGGAACACCCTTTCTCCATTTCCATTGATGGCGAGCTGATGGATCGCGTCTTTTCAGAGCTGGAGTTCCGTGACTGGGTGTTTGTGATGTGCGGCCCGGCGGTCATGATGGATGTTGTTGAGGATCATCTTATCCAGCGGGGCACACCCGCTCACCGGATTCTCTCGGAGCGGTTCAGCTATGACTAATCCAATCCAGCGGCTGACTCAGCGGCGGCGGCTTTCTTTGGTTATCTGGGGACTGAATATAACCCTGGTCCTGATCCTGCTGGTTTTTGTGTTGCGCTGATGCGAAGGCAGGCCAGGGGTATGATCAGGTGAGCCCGATGCGCATCCAGCGCCTCGGTCAGCACTCCAGGTGTCGGGTTTCCCCCGTTTCCACATCGGTATAAGTGACCTTCACGGTTTTGAAGTTCAGGTCTACAAACAGGTGGCAGTAATAGTCGCCATGGCGCCAGGCCATGGCCACGCTTGAGTTGTTGGAATAGTTCAGTTCGAAGTGCCCATCAAAGGCCGGGTAGTTGCTGCGGAATTTCATCAGGTTCAGCAGTCTTTGCACCACCGGTTTCTGGATGTCCTGCTCCACCTCTTCCAGGCTGTAGTAATGCCGATTGATGTCTCGCAACTCGCCACTTTGTTCCATCAGTTCGTGATCGTTACAGCCGGCCAGCAGCCCCACGTAGTAAACCTGTGGGATGCCCGGGGTGAAAAACTGGATGGCCCGGGCGGCGATATAGGCGTCGTCGTTTTGCATCAGCGCGTCATAAAAGGTGCAGGTGAGCTGATAGATGGCACCCACGCTGTGAATGTTGGCCGCTGAGCGCCGCATGATGGGGTCCGCGCTGCGGGCGTCGATGTTGTCGATCAGTACTTTGATTTTCTCATCCGGCAAAACGCCTTCCACATCGGGAATGCAGATGCCGTCATGGGTATCCAGCACGGTGACCATGTTGCGCGGGCACATGCGCAGCCAGTTCTTCAGATACACACTGTTGGCGTCCAGCAGTGAATACAGCAGCAGCGGCGGCAGGGCAAAGCCGTAGGGGTGCATGTTGCGCCGGCTGATGGCGTATTGGTAGCTGGTGTGGTCGTGTACTTCCGGCAGGCATTCCGCCCCGTGTTTCAAGGCAACCTGGTTGACCCAGTCGAGGATCTGATACACCTCCGGTTCCACCAGAAAGCAGCTGGTGCCGATCCGTTTGGTGGTGTATCCGAAGGCGTCCAGCCGCAGCAGATTAACCCCTTTTGATGTCAGAAATCCGATGTAGCTTTCCATCAGCTGATAGGCCAGGTCGGATTCGTAATTCAGGTCGATCTGCTGCTCGGTGAAGGTACACCATACTCGGGTTTTGGTGCCGTCGGACAAGGTCACTTCCCGGAAGGGTTCTTTCTCCTTGCGGATGTGAATCTTCGCCATGTCGTCCGGTGAGATCTCGCCGAATTTGTCCACGTGCACAAACAGATCGGCGTATTCCGAGTCGAAGCCGTTGGCAATGAAGTCGGTGAACTCCGGCGATTCGTCCGAGATATGATTAACCGTCAGATCCACGCACAGATCGTACTTTGCCGTAAAGGCTTCGATGTCGTCCCAGGTGCCCACCTTCGGGTCCACTTCCTTGTGGGTCAGCGGCGAGAAGCCGCCATCGGCGTTGGAGGGAAAAAACGGCAGGATGTGCAGCCCGCCGATGGCCTCGGACAGATGCGTGTCCACCACGGTGTAAAGGTCTTTCAGATTGTTGCCGATCCGGTCCGGGTAACAGATCAGCTGCACCGCATTTTTGAGCAACATGGTGTGGTTTCCTCCGTTCAGGCGGCGCAATGACCAATGGGCAGAATCTTTTCCAGTTTGGTGGTGCGGCGCTGTTCGGCGGTGTCGATGAATTCCCGCCCCCAGTAATCGATGTCGTAACGGCTGACCACTTCAAAGGCCTCGCTGAGCCGATTCTGTGCTTCGCTGCGGCTCATGGCCAGGGCGTAGTAGCAGGTGTCGGCAAGGTCCTGGGGGTGATGGGGATTGGCCAGGATGGCACCGCGCAGTTCGGCGGCGGCGCCGGCGAATTCCGAGAGCACCAGCCTGCCACTGCCCTGGGTCAGGCCCTGGGTGGCAATGTATTCCTTGGCCACCAGGTTCAGCCCGTCTCGCAGCGGTGTAATCCACATCACGTCCGCCATGGTGTAGTAAGACACCAGTTCCTCGAACGGCAGGGCGCGGAAGAAGAATTGCACGGGCGTCCAGCCCACCTGTGCGAACTGGCCGTTGATGCGACCGACCGTCTGCTCGATCTGCGAAAGCAGTTCCTCGTAGATGGTCATCCCGGCGGCCGCCGGCACGCAGACCATCATCAGGGTAACTTTGGTTTTCAGCTCCGGGTGCTCGTTGAGCATGCGTTCGTAGGCATCCAGTTTTTCGATGATGCCTTTGGTGAAGTCGAGGCGCTCGACCGACAGAATCAGCCGAACGTCCATCAGTTCGTTACGCAGGGTTTCCATGCGGTCAATCACGCTCTGGTCCGCCAGGGCATGTCGCACCCGGTTCAGGTCCAGCCCCACCGGGTGGGCGCCCAGGCCGATCTTGCGATCATTGACCTTGATTTCGGTGCTCATCTCATCAAGGCCCACGGCACAGCCGTAGGTCAGGAACCGGGGCGCACAGCCGGCTTTCTGAGTGACTTCCAGGGGCGTGACACCGCGAGCCACATCGACAAAGTTTTCCGCCTGCCTGGGAATGTGGAAGCCGATGTGATCGCACTGCAACAGGCTGCCAACGATTTCACGGCGCCAGGGCAGCACGTTGAACACGTCTGCTGAGGGGAAATAGGTGTGATGGAAAAAGGCAATGGTGAGGTCCGGGCGAATCTCGCGCAGATAGGCCGGCACCATCCATAGATTGTAATCGTGAATCCACACCACCGCGTTCTCGGCGGCTTCCTCGGCCGCGCGCTCCGCAAACTGCTTGTTGACCTTGAGGAACACCTGCCAGTGATCATCGTGGAAGGTGGCGCGCTCCCAGAAGGTGTGCAGGGTTGGCCAGAAGGCTTCCTTGGAGAACCGCTTGTAGAAAATCTCGACGTCGTCTTTGCTTAGGGGCACCCGCGCGGCCACCAGTTTTTCGTAGCGGTCGGTATCCACTTCGGTGTGGGTCTGGAACGGGCCCAGGTCCGGGTCGTCAATGGACCAGGCCACCCAGGAGCCGGCTTTGCCGTCGGCAAAGAAGCTCAGCAGCGTGGGGATGATGCCATTGGGGGATTTTGGGCGACGGCGGATCAGTTCGCCGTTTTCCACCACTTCTTCGTAGGGCAGGCGGTGGTACACGATTACCAGGTCGGATTTGCCCCGGTTCATGTAGTCCGGCGCTTCCGCTTCAATGCCCAGATGGCCGAGATACCCGAAGTGTTCGAACGCCTCAAGGATACCGCCGCAGCCGGCTGCCCCGGCGTGAAGAACCCTTGCCTTGTGCATGGTAGCGTCCAGCAGGTCGGGCTCAGATTCGCCCACGCACACGCCTTTGAAGCCGTGCTCGTACATCGACAGGTCATTCAGGGTGTCGCCGGCCACCAGCACGGATTCCGGGTCGACGTTCAGGTGTTTCACCAGTCGTGACAGGGTACGCCCCTTGTTCACGCCCCGGGGCAGGATGTCCAGGTACTTGTGGTTGGAGAAGAGCGCATTGCAGGACAGCGCCTCGATGCGGGCGACCATCTCGTCAGTGACCACATCGCCGTCGCAGAAATAGGACACGCGGCGTTCCTGGGGGACTTCCTGTCGCTGCAGGCCGTCAAAGGGGAGCAGGGCGTCTTCGATCATCTGTTCGCCCGGCCAGAGCTCGTCGATCTCGCCTTGCAGCGGTTGGATGGCCTGCTGGGTCTCGCCGTGAACCACGGTGCAGCCGACGTCACAGATGATGTAGTCCGGCTGCGGAATGGTGGGGTCGGACAGCAGCGGCAGCACGGATTCCAGGCCGCGACCGGTCACGAATACCAGGTCTATTTCGGGGTGGGCGGCAACCAGTCGGTAGAGCTTGAGGCGGTTATCGGGATCACCCGCGAGAAAAGTACCATCGAGATCGGTGGCCAGTAACATAGTCTGCTCCTATCGAAACTTTTGCTCAGATAAGGAATGCGTTGCAGCTTTCATACCGGAATCGGATTTAACAGCGTCACCTATGGCGCAGCGATTGCAGGCCAGTAAGCAGTGGCACGGCGATCAGGGCGATACAAAAACTGAACAACACACCCCAAGTGCTTGCTGTCTGAGGCAAACAAGCCCTTTCATTTCAGGGCAGGGAGGTGTGTATCTGGACTTTAATGCGCCCTATTGGTGCAATTCTCGCGAGTGTCGCGCTATTACAGCTCGGCAGTGGCTTGTTGAATACGCTGCTGGCGGTCACGGCCAATGAGCAGGGTTTTTCCACGGCGCGGATCGGCGTCATCATGTCTGGTTTTTTCGTGGGGTTCGCCTGCGGCATCTTTATCAGTGGCCGTTTGATCCGCCGCATGGGCCATATCCGTACCTTTGCCTTCTGCGCGGCGGTGTGCGCGTCCATCGCGCTGCTGCACTCCCTGTGGGTTGATCCCTGGGCATGGATGGCGCTTCGCTTTCTTTACGGATTGTCCCTGGTCACCCTGATGACGGTGACGGAGAGCTGGCTAAACGCCCGCGCTGAGAAGCACGAGCGCGGGCGGGTCTTCGCCATGTATATGGTGGTCAACCTTGGGGGAATTGCCCTTGCTCAGCAACTGCTCAGGCTGAGCCCGGGCGAGCTGTTGGTGCTGTTTTCGGTGTCGGCCATCCTCAGTTGCTGGGCGCTGCTGCCCATCACCATCAGCAGTCGCAGCCAACCCCACATTCCCGAACGGGCTAAGAGCAGTCTGAAGAAAATCATCGGCTTTGCGCCGCTGGCCGTTGCTACCTCGGCGCTCTCCGGCCTGGCCATGGGCGCTTTCTGGGCAATGGCGCCTTTGTACGCGAGCAAGCTCGGATTCGGGTTGTCGGAGGTGGGGCTGTTGATGAGCCTCACCATTGTGGTCGGTGCGCTGCTGCAGATCCCGATCGGCCGGTTCCACGGACATGCTGGTACTGCACGGAGCGGGCGCTGCCCTGGCGCCTCTGCTCGTGGGTTTGATTATGAATCTGGTGGGCCCTCAGGGCATGCCTGTTTACATGGCGGTTGTTCTGGGCTTGCTCGCCACCTATGCGATCTATCAGGTTCGCCATGTCTCCGTGCTCACCGCGGGCGAGCAGGCGCATTTTGAGCCGATGGCGCAGTCGTCCCATGAGATTGTTGAAATGATTGAGCGATAGATAGTTGTCGCACCGGCTCACCGCTCCAGGGACGCTGAGTGACCCGCGTTCGAGCTTCCGATAGCCGGGAAGTCATTGGCTCTGTAGCTGCCCTACATAGGCGCAAACGAAGGCCGCTTCCTGGAAGGCCTTCAACCCCGTCTCTGCAAACGCAATGGGCAACGGATTGGCTGCCAGGGTGGACTTGATGAGGGCGGAGGGCAGCAGTGTCACCGTCAATTCGATATCGGTGATCAGTTGAATGGCGGCTTCCATTTTGAAGCTGACAGCACCACCGGCAAATTTGCCTTTGGGCATTCGCTCTTTGATCGCGACGTGAGTCACGCCGTACTCGGCCATTAATGCCGCAAAGGCCGCCTGGAACTGCTTCAGGTCTTCACGGCTATGGTTTTTTGGCAGTGACAGTTTGCGCACCTTGCATTCCGGCAAATTGAACTGCCCCCGGTCCATATTCAGAAAACACACCACTGCATCACTGCCGGTAAGCTCAACGCCGCAAACAATCATAGCCATTTCCCCCGTCTCCGCCGGTTATCAGCCGCAGCACTTCTTGAATTTGAGCCCGCTACCGCAGTTGCAGATATCGTTACGTGAAGGCGATTTTACCGTGGTAACCGTCCCGCCTTTGGTCAGGATAGCAGTGAGCTCGGTAATGGACTCAACGGCGCCCTCGCGGGTATCCACCGAAATGTTCGCGTACAGCTTTGCCTTGGCCACTTGCGCTTCGACTTCCTGCTTGCGCGCGTCACTGGTCACCACCAGCGTAAGCGGGTATTTCTTGCTGCCACTCTTCTGGCTGGCGTTGGTCTGAAAGCCGCCGTAAGTGGTGTGGTGCTGGCGTGCGTCCTGCCGGCCTTTGAAGAAAAATTTGTCTGACATGCTGAGATCCTGATGGGGAGAATGCCCGGGCTATTGCCGGGAGGAGTCTTTTAGCATGCTTATGGAGACGGCGATATAGGGAGATACGAAATCCGTCCGCTCCCCCGTGACGGTTTTGTGACCTTTCCTTGATCGACTTTTTACCCAGCCGTGACGGCCGCGTAAGCGTTCCTGCTTAGTCTGCATTCTGATGCTGCTGGTCTTCAGGTATGGGGGCGGCAGTGTCGAATAGACACTATTTCCAATAAGGAGAATGCACAATGAAAAGCCTGACAGCGACGCTTTTGGCCCTCGGTACCACCCTGGCCCTGATGGCCCCGGCCCATGCGGACGACATGGACAAGGGCAACAAGGGAATGGACGACACCATGATGCAGGACGACATGAAAGAAGACGGCATGGCCAAAGACTCCATGAAGTCCGACACCATGGACACCATGCATGACGGGATGAAGACCGAAAGCATGATGGATGAGGACATGAAAAAAGAGGGTATGGAAAAAGACGCCATGAAAAAGGATGGAATGTCCGAAGGGGATAAAACATCCATGTAATGGCCGGAAATTTTCCTGGTTGTAGTGGCAAGCTTAGCGTTGGTGAGCTTGCTATGAACTGAGGGGGTAACCGGAGTAAAATCTCGTGAAGTATCACGGAAAGTCCGCTCTGGAGTCTGTTCCAGTGCTGCGGGCTTTTTGTGTCAGGCACAAAACTAACTATTCAGGGAAGAAATAAGTGAATCAAAAGGGGTTTCTCACCTCATGGAACGATGCCAAGGGCTTCGGTTTTATCACGCCGGAAAACGGGGGCGAGCGTCTGTTTGCTCACATCAGCGCCTACAAGGGGCAGGGCAGGCCCTCGGCCAGCCGTAAGGTCGTTTACTCGCAGACCAAAGACGAGAAAGGGCGGTTAAGAGCGGCCAGTTTCCAGTACGCCGGCGTCGCACGGCACCGCGCAGCGGTCGCGCCCGGAGTATGGGTTGCGCTGTTGATTGCTGCTGCAGTCGGTGGGGCGGTGTCGACGTTGTATCTTTTGGGCTATGTGCCGGTTCTGTTGCCGGTGGCTTATGGGGTGATGAGCCTGGTTACCTTTTTGATGTACGCGATCGACAAAGGAGCCGCCGAGAGTGGTAACCGGCGCGTGCCGGAGGGACGGCTACACCTTTTTGAGCTTCTATGTGGCTGGCCGGGTGCGCTGGTGGGCCAGCAATTCTTTCGTCATAAAACCCGCAAAACCTCGTTTCAGGTGGTCTTCTGGGTTTATGTGATTCTCAATCTTGCGGTGCTCGGCTGGCTGTT
This sequence comes from Marinobacter sp. L-80, assembly GCF_056859395.1. Classification (NCBI taxonomy): domain Bacteria; kingdom Pseudomonadati; phylum Pseudomonadota; class Gammaproteobacteria; order Pseudomonadales; family Marinobacteraceae; genus Marinobacter; species Marinobacter sp. L-80. The sequence continues at coordinate 5,655 of NZ_JBSXOI010000032.1, read as the reverse complement.
GTTCTGGCCGGATGCCGAGTTTGCGCGGCAGGCGCTGGAGATTAAACCGGTCATGCTCATCAGGATGTAGTTATGCAGAAGGTCTGTTCAGAAGAGGCTTTGGCGGGCAGCGATTCGCGGAATTCGCCAGGGTGTTTTCTATTGGCGATATACGTTGTGCGCTGGAGCGGCCCTATGAGCTTATGACGCAGAATTGAATCAGGGCATACGATCTGCTTCTGAGTTGGCCACGAAACACGTCAGAGGCTACTCTTTGAGCCGAACGAGCAACCGCCCATCCTGGACCTGGATATAGTCCACGCCGGCTGCAAAGGATTGCCAGAACCCCGGGCTGGCACCGAACTCGTTGACCAGATCCACGTTTTTGAGGTTGCCCAGCCAGGCGTTGGGGATGGGAACGCCCATCAGGCTCACTCCCTTTAACTTAACCAGCGGGCGACCGTTGGCAAAGGAGAGTTCAACTCCTGCATTTACCCGCACCGTTCTGCCGCCGAGTACAGGGAAACCCTTTTCAAAAGGTACGAGAAGCACCGCGCTCAGAAGATCGTCCGAGAGATCGACGGCGAGGCGTTGAGCCAGATCCGTGTTGTTGGCGAGCATGCTATTGAGTTCCCGCTCGCTGAAGCGTACCTCCCGGCTGGCACCTTCCTCACTGTAGGGCTCTGGCTTTAACGGGCCGGCAGATCCACCACCTTGGGTGTCAATCCCCAGGGTGTTCAATTTGCTGTTGAGTGAATCCTGTTCACTGGCATTCAGGGTTACGGGTTCGAAGTTGTCTGGGAACACATAGTGGCTTAACCACCAGTAACCAATGCCTGCCGTGGCAACGATGGTGAGCAGGACAATGCCAAAGACGTGTAAGCCACTGAAGCCCTTCTTTGCGGGTGGTGGCGCGGATGTTGATTTATCGTCGGTTGTTTCACTCATTGCCGATGGCACCGCTTTGACGCGGTGGTTTCAGTTCCCTTTTTTGAATTTCGCTTTGCAGTTCCCGCTCATGCACATGGTGCAGTAATGCTCACGGTCCTCGAGCTTGGTGCCCTCTGTGATCTTGATGCCACAGCCGTTGCAGAGCAGAACGGCAACGTCGCCTTCAAATTTCACAATAGCGTGTTCGTATTCCATAAGACACTCCGGTCCTGATTTAAAATGCCTCATGAGTAGTACGGTATTCGCAGCGGGGCAGACCGCTGGCGGGCTGCTACCACCGGCGTGTTTGAGATTAAACCGCGATAAACTCTTTTCGTCATTCCAGAACCTTTGGCCAGTTTGCGTCTGCCTGTCGAATGAAGCCCTCTGTGTCCTTCAGCCATCGATCCTGAACTGACTCATTGTAGTTGAGATACAGCCGGCCATCGCGGATGGCCCAGTGTTGAGGGTCACCTTTGGCGAGGTAGCCTTGGGCGACCGCCCAGGCGCAGTAGCCGCCGTAGGCAGGCAAGTAGCGTTCAGGATTGGCTTCGAAGCGCGTCAGGTTCTCCGCACTCGCGAATCGCCAGGTTACGCCCAATTGCTCTGTGGTGTATTCGCGCGAGCCTTTGGCTGGTTTTCCCGTTTCGAAGTAGCTGACTGTGTCGTAGCCGCCCGCCCCGGTATTGCTCAGCAGGCCGGTGTAGACGGCAGGCTCAGAGGCCCAGGCGCTGGCGGTCAAGAAGAATACGAGGGTGATGAATGTCAGCTGTCTGTTCATATCGATTTCCTCGAAGGATTTCAGGCATTTTGGAATTCTGCGCCGTGCTATCCGGTTTTAGAACCGGAACTATCAGTTTTGTTTCACTGGATCGACGTTAACGTGGGAAAACTGGCCCCCTCATTCAGGGTGTCGCAAATCCTCCCTTGGGTGGCTAATCTGAAAAGCAATCTATAGGGATTGTGGAGGATTTCAGATGGCACCCAGGCAGCGGTTTCTGCTGATTGCCGTCGTGGCCCTGGCGGCCATTGCCATCTCAGCGCAGGTCGCGCTGTCGTCGCCCTGGCTGGGGCTCGAGCTTTCGCCCCATGATGGGCCGGAAGGGCTCCGGGTCGATCGGGTGCACCCGGATTCACCGAACGCCGGGGTTATTCGGGTGGGCAGCATAATTGTGGGGCTGCAAGCGGCGGATGGTCGGCAAATCCCGCTGCATGGCAATCTGGTGATGGAAGAACCAGACCTGCTAAGCCACACCGATCTTAATCTGTTTATGAAGCGCCAGACCGAGTTGGATCAGGCGCTGCGCTCAGGCGGGGCACGGTTTGTTCTCGCATCCGGTGACCAGGTGCCGGCTGTGGCCATCGATACGCCGTGGCATCAGCTCTCGGGCGGCTTTTCGATTCACACCTTTTACGGGCTGATTGCTTTGATGGTGGCGGTTGGCATCTGGGCCTTCCGCCCGAAAAGCGCAGCGACCCGGCTTTACGCGCTTTCCGGCGTAGCAACCATGGTGAACACCCTGACTCTTGCCATCTACGGCGATCGGGAGTTTGTGCTGAGTGGCGATGTGTTTGCGGTGGTTTCTGCGGTTAACCACCTGGCCACGCTCATGGTGAACGCTTCCCTGGTCTCCCTGTTTTGGGTGTATCCGCGCCCGCTTGCCCGTTTTCCCGTTCCGGCACTGATGATTTGCATCGCGCTGATCATGTGGGTTCTGAGCGAACTCCAGGTGGGCGAAAGCGCCCAGGTGACGGTCTACCTGCCCATTGTCGTCGGTTATGTACTTGGCTTGTGCTTTGCGGCTGCCCAATGGGTGGCCTCGAAAGGTCGCCCCCTCGAACGCGCTGCCCTGAAGTGGTGTGTATTGGCAATTTTCCTGGGCAGTGTTTTGCTGATGGGGCTGGTGATCATACCGCCAGCCTTCGGCCACCCCCCGCTCGTGCCGCTGCTGGTGGGGTTCGGCGCCTACCTGATTCTGTACCTTGGCATCGCGGCGGGGCTGGTGCGCTATCGCCTGTTTGATATTGAGCGATGGTGGTTCAAGACCTGGCTCTGGTTTGCCGGGGGGCTGATGGTGCTGGTGTTGGATGCGATCCTGATCATGGGCGTTGGTTTGACCAGCACCTATGCGCTGACTCTTTCGCTTGCCATTGCGGGCTGGCTTTACTTTCCATTGCGGCAATGGCTTTGGGATCGATTCGGGCAGCGTTCCAGCATTTCTCTGAACGAGGCTCTCAGGGAGCTGGTGGATAAGCTTTTTTCTGCCTCTACGGAAGCGGAAGTTCGCAGGGCCTGGCCGGATCTGCTGCGCATGACGTTTCAGCCACTCAGTCTGGAGATGCCCGATGCGCCGGATAAAAAGGCCGCGGTGGCAGTATCGGCAGACGGTGTGTTGATGGAGCTGCCTGCGCTACCGGGTGATACCCGGCGGGCGAGCCTGGAATTTGCCAGCAATGGGGCCCGGCTGTTTACCAAGGAGGATATGCGGGTGGCGAACCTGCTGTATGACCTTACTGGAAAGGCGTTGCAGGCGCTGCAGGCCCGTGATGCGGGGGCGAAGAAGGAGCGCAGCAGAATCATGCGGGATCTTCATGACGATCTGGGTGCCCGGTTGCTGAGCCTCGTGTACGCCACGGACACAGGAACGGTGCGCGAGGTGGCCCGATCGGCCCTGAGGGACCTGCATGGGCTGGTAGATACCACTGCAGGGACACCAGCCAGTCTGTTGGAGGTGGCCAACGGCTGTGAGGGTGAAATACGCCAGCGGCTGACGGACTCGGGTATCGAACTGGATTGGCAGGCAGATCCCATGAGGCTGTCTGACCAGGAGCTTTCGGCCCGGGCTGCTGCCAATATCGCGCGCATTCTCAGGGAAGCAATTTCCAATATCATCAAACACGCCAATGCTGATCGGGTAGAGGTAACGTGGAGTCGTGATAGCGACCATCTTCTCGTGCGGGTTTCCGACAACGGCAAAGGCGAGACCCTGGATGGCCAGGGTGACGGGCACGGCCTCAGAACCATGCAGGTTCGTGCCGAGGACCTGGGCGGTCGTGTTGATTGCTGGGTGTTGGCGGAAGGCGGCTTTGTTGTGGAGCTGACGCTGCCGGCAGCCTAGCTGTCGATCATACCCATGCGCATGGCTTCCCGGGTGGCTTCCGCCCGGGAGGACACCTCCAGCTTGCGATACACGGTTTTCACGTAACCGGCGGTTGTGTGGCGGGTAATGCCCAGGGCCTGGCCAACCTGAGCCAGCGTGAAGCCTCTGGCAATCAGTTCCAGTACTTCCTGCTCACGCGGGGTCAGGTCCGGCTGTGCGATGGTATCCGGCGGTGCAAAGGTTGCCAGAACCCGCCTGGCCACCGACGGCGACAGTGGCGGCTCATCGTCAATAATACCCGCCAACCGGCGAGCCAGCTCGGATTGGGATTGCTGTTTCAGCAGGTATCCCCTGGCGCCCGCCCGTAGTGCCGGGAACACATGGCGGTCGTCGTCGTGGATGGTTATCACGATGCAGAGGCACTCGGGCACCGCCTCGCGCAGGTCGCGGATAAAGTCGATGCCATTACCGTCTGGCAGGCTGAGATCAATCAGAGCAATGTCCGGCTCAAGATCCGCCTGTTGAAGGTGAGACAGTTTATCCCTTGCCTCAGTGAGCCGGTTGGCAACGGTCACCGAAATCTCCGGAAAAACTTCCTTGAGCACGTCGCGCAGCCAATCCTGAGCGCCTGCGTGATCTTCCAGAATAAACCCCAACTTCATTTGATCGTCCTGATGCTCTTGGGTTGCCGCTCTTTCAACATAGCCCCCTCAAATGGGGGAGTCAAAGCCGGCCAAGGTCCCCTCAGGTGCGGTCTGCTGCCGTTGGTTCATGTCCGATAGCCTAGTGACGGACAGCGTAAAGCAACGGCTTTACGAACAAGGAGGCAGTCGAATGAAAACATTGAATGTTATACTCAGGGTGTTAACCGTTTTGGCCGTGTGCTTTGCCCTGGCGGGCTGCTTACGGAGCAGTGATTCAAATGATGATGACCTGGTTGAGGAAGATTCCAGCGAGGAGGTCGGTGGCGATGATGTCGCTGACAGCGGTGATACCGGGGACAGCAGCGGTGATGGCGGGGGTGGTGGCACAGCCTCTGGCGCACCAGCCGCGCCAGTGGTTACGCCCGCCTACGATGACTGGACGCTGACTTTTACCTGGCCGGCAGTGGCCGACGCAGACTTTTACCGCGTGTTTGAAGACCCGGACGGCGTGAGCGGCTTTACCCAGATAGGTTCGGACCTGACTGCCAACGAATACACCAACAATATCAGCCTCACCGAACGCAACGGCGCCCGTTATGTCGTTGCCGCCTGCAACAGTGAGGGCTGTACCGATTCCAGTGAAGTGACGGTTGATGGCCTGGACAGCGGGATCACGCCCATCGTGGTAAGTGGCGATCCGGCGCCGGGCATTGGCAGTGGCGCCGTGTTCAGCGGTGAAGTTGGCACCCAGCTGAGGTTCGATGTTAATCAGTCTGGCGCCGTCGCAATTCTCGGTGCAACCGATCAAACGGACAGCAGCGGTAGCTTGAGAGACGGTATTTTCAGCTACAGTTCGGGCGCGAGTTATTGTCAAATCTGGTGTATGACCATCAGGCAGCGCTCCTGTCAGATTGATCCTCCACCGGTATTCCATCCTGAAACTGCACGTTGTCCACGACCAGCTTCAGTTGGTTGAACCCCTTGATCCGCTTCCAGCGTTT
>NZ_JBSXOI010000031.1:0-47789 GCF_056859395.1 Marinobacter sp. L-80 | reverse complement strand
AGGCTGTGCTGTCTGACCTGGTGTGCGCCTGCCATTCGCGGCAGGGGAATGTTTCGTGTCCGCTGATTGCGTCGTTGCAAGGTGGAACGAGCTTGGCAGGGGCTTCCACAGCTTAGCGTGCTTTATTTTCCGTTTTCTGAGACGACCACAGATCAGAAAAGACTGTGCAGCCGACTCTTGATATTCCGTGCAGTCACCTTCTGAAAATGACAAAAGACAACGGATTTGCAGTATATCCCAAGTTAATATACTCGGTTAATATTTCAATGTTAATATACAGCCTAGAATTACGAGTAAATTAACTTTTTTCGAGCGATGACCGGGTAGCTGCGATAACCGCCAACTTTTTTGGCCCGGCGGAAGAACCCCCAAATCTGTAAAGTTTGCCTGGAGAGTGAAAAGCACATGCTGGTTGGTTATGCACGAGTATCGACTGACGATCAAAACCTCAACCTGCAACGAGACGCCCTCGATCAGGCTGGGTGTGAGCAAATCTTCGAGGATCAACTCAGCGGTGCCAAAGCGGAACGCCCAGGGCTACACCAAGCTTTGCAGTACGCTAGAGCGGGTGACACCATAGTGGTCTGGCGACTGGACCGCCTGAGCCGGTCACTCAAAGACCTGATTGAGATGGTGACATTGCTTGAATCCAAGGGAATCGGCTTGAAGAGCCTCCAAGAAGCCATCGACACCTCATCCAGCTCCGGAAAGCTAATTTTCCATATATTCGGAGCGCTGGCCGAATTTGAACGGAACCTGATCCGTGAGCGCACACAGGCGGGACTCCAGGCAGCGCGAGCGCGAGGACGAAAAGGCGGTAGACCTAAGTCGCTCAACAAAGATAAGCAGGCCTTGGCCGTGAAGCTTTACGATGAAAAGAAACACACCGTGGATCAGATCTGCGAAATGATGGGGATTTCAAAGCCCACACTCTACAAATACATCGAAGCTGCTAAAAGTTGATGGTGGAAGAACCCTCGAAAGTGACGAGTAATCAATATGTGGATTAATTGCAAAGAAGAAATGCCGGAGGATATGGAGGTTGTCATTGCCTTGTATCTGGGGCACTGGCCAGGACGTGGTAACAGCGGCATTGCGGATGTTTACGCTGCGGATGGCGAATGGTTCAACATTCCTGAGGGTGTTGCCATCATTGGGTGGATGCCGGTACCGGACACTGGGCATTTACCTATTGCTGAGCACTATGCTGGCTCAACAGTCGCGTCCAGGCCAGGCAATCTCCTTGGAAGTATCGAAACCGAAGTTCCTTCGATTTTCGAATGCATATTTGAAGGGGATTATTCAGAGGTAAAACGACCAGAGTGATTTTGCACAGGAATTTACGGTTTGAGGTGGATCCGCGAGGGCGAAACCGTAAGTTTCTGTTCAAATGCCCCCGCTAGTCCATATTGACCTCACAGACGTCATTGCTGGGGCACAGACTCTTATTAGCCCCGAATGCTGACGATTTCCTTTGGAATCACCACCGGTTGTTTTTCTACGACTTGCCAGCCATCGTTATGCCGGCGGAATTCGAGCGTTCCCGTTTTTTGGATAACGTCGCCTTTGCTGAATTTGCCAAAGGACCGGCGAGCCCAGTATGCGTTCTCCCCTTCTTCCCCTTCCTTGGTGAACACATATTCCCCGTAGTCCATGGTGAACTCCAGGGTGCCATACAGTTCGACAACATAGAGATCCTGACTTTTCAGACTGCCCTTCCCGGCTCGCCATTGAACAGTCTTCAAGAAGCTTTGCTCAGATACTTCCTCGCCGGGCTTCCAGCGAAGTACTTCCAACGCAGATGGGGCGTTCACCTGCAGAGCCTGGCTGATGAATTCTTCACTGGGTTGCTTGGATTGACTGTCAAGACAACCGGTTAAGAGGAGACCTGCAATCATAAGCAGGACATACCGTATTTTCATGGGTCTTTCTCTCGCTGTCTTGTGGGGGTGTGATTTTAGATTGGTGCGGGTGGGGCTGCCACCCGCTGCAGCATCACTTCGAACTCAGACGTGCATTCAGAGTCTTGCTGGCGTTGACTCTTTTCATCTTGTGAACCGCTACTGCCTGCTCAACCAGTTCCTTCGTTGTGTTGGATCCTTCGAATACCGCTAACTGGTACTCGTTGAAGCCTTGGGGAATGAACCGGACAATGACCGTCCACGGAACCCGCTTGTCATTGTTCATTTCCGAGTAGCGCAAACCTCTGAGGATCTTGTCGTAACTGCCCTGATCGATCTCAAATTCAGTCTCCTGCCCAGGCATAACAACCCCTTGTGACCGCAAATCGATCGTAGCTTCCCGATAGCCCAGCTTAACGGTCATGGACTGCAGTGCGGCGGGGAGTTCACTGTGGTTGTGAATCACCCAGGGGTTCAGGTTGGTCGGGTCGTGTTTCAGGGTCAGGCCAAGGCCGATTTTCTTCTCGATTACCGGGAACGTGCTTTCTGGCACCCTGGCGCCCATGACGAAGAAATCCACGGTGACTTCATCCAAATGAGCCGGTATGTCGCTTGGGCAATTGAAATCCATCCGCAAGATACTGTTGGTGAAGTCGCATTCGGCGCTGTAGGTAAAGATGGCTTCGCCCGGGGACGGCAAGCGATCGTGCAGCTGCTTGAGTGACTGGAATTCGCCGAGATTCCCCAGTACGGCCGTCGCCGGTTTGGCTTTGACGGTCACTTCCGGAAAGCTGCTGACGTAGACGTCGCTCAGGGCATCGAGCAGGCTTTCGCCATTGTTGAGCCGCGGCATCTGGTCAATCGCATTAAGCTTCACTTTGGGCATTGGCTGCGCCTGGTAATCCTTGAACGCCTGAGACTCTGAGACGTTCAGTTTCTGCTGGATCTGGCGCATGGTCGCATCGAAATTCGGAATCTTGCCCTTGGCATCGTCCACGGCATCCTGAAAATCACCTTCCTGGAAGGTCGGCTCCATCGGCAACCCGCCGAGCAGCGACAGGCCCATGGTCAGGGTGGCAACGGCGGCCGTGCCGCCCAGAGCGCTGCCATCAACTTCCGCTTCCATGAACAGGGCCGGATTGTCCTGCTCACACCAGCTGGGACGCATCGTGGCGGATTCGCCGCAGGACTCAGGTGCGTTGGTGTTCCACATCGGATCAAAGTCATTGAGCCTTACCCACGGTAGGTCAGATCGGATATCGTCGCGATCCAGAGTGAAGCGGGTGAACTCGTAGCCTTGGCCGGCCTGTGTCAGGTACCCGTAGATGGGTGCCTGGTCATGGTCGGCAAGGCCAGTGGTGCCGGTGGCAGTCGGTGTGCTTGAGCACCCGGCGAGAGCTAGCGAGCCGAGACACAAAGCGGCGGTCAGTCGTGTTTTCTTCATCATGTAGCGATTCCTTGTCATGCGATTCGTTCGTAAATCCGGGTGGCCGTTCAGGGGTTAAGGGTGTGCGGACGGCCCTTTTTCATTCAGGGCCTGCGAGCTCGGTGAATCCGGAATCGGCATGGCATCGGCGATCGCGCCGATGAATGCGAACACGATCAGCACGTAGCCATCGGAAAACCCCAGCAGCGCACCCAGCACGCCGGCGCCGGCCAATGTGAGCCACAAAATCCGCAGTGATCTGACCATGTTCATCCTCCCCGGCCGCGCCGGTCCAATACCAAAAGGTCGACTCAATACCAGTTCCCGGCCCCGGTTTTCACCGTGAAAATGACCACCTCACTACCGGCCGACCGCCATATCTATGAGAACAATTAGAACACACGGTCAAGCATCAAGCAATAATTTACCCCCCAACCAGAGCGAACGCCGATCTCACGCCAGCCTGCCAGTTGAGAGTCCAAACCGATAACCAGGAGGGGTCCTTTCGTCCTGAGAAATTTGGTGGCAACTTACCTTCGTTTTCTCTGGTGATTCGAACCTGCCTACAACATCGGCACCGTATGTTAGTCAACACTAAATTATTTTTGCGCGGCGCGGCGCGGGCCCTGCCCCACTTTCGGTAAGGCAACGGCTTCGCCGGCTGGGGAACGGGGCGCACCGGTGCTGGTTGGGGGGTAAATTATAAGGGGAGAGTGCGGCTCGACCGTGGTGGGCGGCGCGGGGCGCCAGGTCAGTTGTATTGGTGTGAGGTTGGCGATAAGATAACTTTAACTTCAAGACAACAGGAGCGGCTGGTGCAAACACCGGTGCAATTGGAACCTTTTCCCAAAAATGGAACCCCGAGACTGCTGGCCCGGCCGCACCCGATCGAGCTGGCCCGCGGACTGGGGTTCAGTCTCTGGGGTGTCGCCCTTGGCGTGTTCGCCGTGGCCACCGCCTTCACCGATCAAAACACCGTCTTTATGTCCGGGCTCAAGACGCTGTTTTGCGTCGGCGCCGGCGCCCTGGCGGTGGACGCGCTGACCACCGGCCTGCGGCACATTGTCCATTACCGGCACAGCGTCCTGATGATTTCCGATCAGTACATCGCCACGCTCTCCGGCGCCGCCGGCATCGTCCGGGCCTACCCCCGAACCAGCTGCCACGTTCATGACCTTCGCTACTCCTGGCTGGGCAATCGGCTAAACTACGGGTTGATAAGGATCGATGACCCGAACGGCCATCACCTGATTGGCCTGCCGGTTCGGAACCCGGACTATGCCTTGATGGTTGCCAACCCCGGCGAGCCGCAACCTGCGGAGGCACATGGATAGTGAGTGCGCACGAGCTGGACGTCATTATGACCATCGCCTCGAGCATCAACCAGGTGCTTGAGGAATATCGGGATGACCCACGCCTGAGTGCCATTCACGGTCGCAGTTGTGTGTACCGGGCCGCCCTCACCCGCGCCCTTCTGGCCCGTCAGGGCATTACAAACACGTTCTGGTCCGGCGATGTTCGCTGGGCCGCCACCGGCCAACCGCCTCGCTACCTTGATTGTTTCGAGCGCGATGCCGCAAAAGGTGATCTTGGTGGCCACGTCTGCAACCTGGCTCAACTGCGCGACGGCACCTGCTGGTTACTCGACATTACCATGGACCAGTTTCACCGGTGCGCAACCATACGCGATGGAGTTGACCTTCCCGCGATTCAGCCTCCGCAAATCTTACTGGCCCTCACACCCAACAAGCGATTTGAAGCCATTAAGAAATCAGGCTGGCTATTTTACAGGGCCTTCCCAGGCACCAATACCTGGTGCGAATACCGGTATGAGAGTCTGATCGGTTTTCGCCGGCTTCGTAAATTGTACAACCAGGGCCAGGAGACCGGGCTCAACGCCCAGCGGTGGCCGGATGTTTACCGGGATATCCTGACGAGACTGGATTTCCGGCTTCACACTCTGGCAACGTTACCCTCCGTCGCTGACACCGCAAATTACTAAGAGCTATCGCTAACTCCCGGCAAAACCGGTTCGGAGGAACATTGAAAACCCCACCACTGCTTGAGCCCTACGAAAAAGGCGCCAAACGGCTCTGGCTGACACGACCCCACCCGATTGTTCTGATTGCCTGCCTCTTCTATCTATCGATCACGATCGTCTGCGGATACGTAATCTTTGAGGCGGTCTCCGGCGGATCTCGAAATTTCATTACCGGGCTGATTGTCTTTTTCTTCGGCCTACTCGCTCTGCAGATGCTCGGCCTGGCCACGATGCGCGGGATTACCTATTACACCAGCTACTTGATGGTGACCAACCATTGCGTGATCGTTCAGCAAGGTATTGCCCGCCAGCTCTCAAAGCTTGACCATTCGGACATTGAAAGCACCGGGACCAGCGAGACTCTGCTGGGGCGCCTGCTGGGCTATGGTCGATTGCTGGTGGCGCCGGCCTCCGGCATCAACCTTCCCACCTTTCCCCTGCGCAACCAGAATGAACTGGAAGTTCTCGTGAATGATTGCCGTACAGCCAGGGCACAATAACACTGAGACGTTGCCGCAGATTGCCTGTGAGATGTTTTTGTTTTATCATAATTCGCATGTCGATTTGTTTTTCTACAACACTGAATTCACGGACGGGTTATGAGTGAGATGCCCTATGATGTGGCGAGGCCGGGTTCCAATCGGACCAGAGAGCTGTCGCTGACGGATGCCAAACGATTCTTTCTGGAATTGGCTCAGGCAACGTGGTCCCCGGATCTGGATACGTGTGCTGATTACGAAGACTTGACCCAACACCTTCTTTATATCATTTCCAGTTATCAGGAGAACAAGCACTCCCTCGCCAAAGAGCTGTTTCTGTGGAAGAACCAACAGGACTTTTCAATTACGGAGCGTCTGGCCAACTTGCGAGCCAAAGTCGAAGAACTCTGTCCGCCAGACACTGAGGAAGGCAAAGCGCTTCAGAAGGACATCCAGGCTCTGCACAGCCATCTCAAACTGATTCAAAGCGAGAAAAACTCGTTCTATCACCCATCCCGGTACCAGCTGACCTATTTCGAAAACGGCATCCCGGTACCGCTCAACCCCTTGCGCATTATCCAGGTTCTTGAAGGAAAGGAAGGCCTGGTGAACCTGCATATCAATCACAACAAGCGTCTCTAATCTGGGACGCCTGCGGCCTACCCGCCACAACAGCACACATTGACTTGAAAACTGATCTCCGCAGAGGTAACCTTGCAAGGTGTACTCTAATGGTGCTTACCCATGTCCGACAAGACTTCCGAAGGCGTTCCCAGCGAACTGATTGAACCGTTGCAAGCTGCCTGGCGTGAATACCAGATGGCTCGGGGTGCCGTTCGCAAAAATCTTGTCGACGATGAAAGGGCCGGTTATCAGGGCATGGCACTTGATGAAGATGGGGAACCGGCGAACCCGCACGAATTGGCATCTCAGCTTTACACTGACTGTGAGCGAGAGGAAGGCGATGATCCCAAGCGTTCAAACCATGCTTTCGGCGTCATCGTGGTTTCCACCAAAACCCAGACCTCATTTGAATACCTTAACCGAACCAAGGCCGATCTGATTGCTGTCCTTGATGACCTCAAAGGGCATCCAAAATATTCGCTCGAGTCCATAAAGGCTGCCGCCGGCCTTACCCGCATTCATTACTACAAGATCAAACGGCCGGTGAAAGGCCTCAGTGGAGAGCGACCGGAGAGTGTACGCCTATCCATTGAGCAGAAGATCGATGTGGGTAAGCGCAGTGTTGAAGAATGCATGGAGCTACTCGAGGAGTTCGACACCACGCAGATGCACATCCAGGTGCAGCTTGATGCGTTACGCCGTGTTCCCCGATCGGAACCACTGGCCTACGTCTTCGAGACCTCGAACATGCGCATTCTGGCCAACGTTTCGTTCCCGAAGGATCCCAATACCGGGCGCCGGCGGCACATGAAGCTCCGTAGCGTTATGCCTTTTTATGTGACGTCTCAAACCCCCGACTGGGCTCCCGCTATCAAGCTGCCCAGTGCAGTTCGCCTAGAAGAGAGAGTTGAGCGCAAAGAGAGAAAGGATCGGCGGATTGATCCAACGCCTTTCCTGCCAAGCATCCACGTCCATCGTTATATCGGTTGAACACGCTCCCAGGCTTTCTGGGAGCATTCTCAACGTGTTTAACGCTCGCTGAGCACCCCCACTTTAAATCCTAAAGCACTCGCTTCACTCATAAATTCGTGCACCCGGGCGTTATAGACCTCCCTGAGCTTCTTGCAACTTTTTGCCTGCCCACCCGGGGCAACGCCGCGAATCCCGTCCTTCTCTAATACGATAACTTTGCAATCACCTCGATTCGTGAACGTATCAGAAAGGGCTTGAAGCATCTCCCGCAACTCTTCGACTGACTCGTAGTAAAGACTCTCTACAAGAAACGCTGCATCAATCGGAACGGTTAAGGTCTCTTCACACTCGCAAAGGGCATAATAGAAAGAGGTCATTTCGTCAGATATCACGTCGAACAAGTCAAAATATCCATCAATGGGGAATTCGTTTTCATTATTGAGGTAGACCCCACCGAGGGTATGCTTTCTCCCACAGGTATCAACGGTGACATAGTGCAGACCGAATGGATATAAGATCGGAGCGCCATACCTCTCTGCCATCCACTCTTCACCAAACCCCTCTTTCAGTTCATTTACCAGTTCGTCACGCTGCTCTTTTAAATCCGATTCCTCTTCATCCTTACTCCATGCTATACCTTCCTCCGTAACCCACTGGCGGTACTCCTCCCGACGCTCAGGAATGCTCTCCTCAAACTCCGCAAGCAAGGGTTTTGAATGAGCCTCCCAGGCTTCCTCCCTCTGTACCTTGAGCTCGGCTTCGTAATCTGCCCCACTCACGTCCTCTATAAAGCAGGTGTGCTCAACCTCTTCGTCCTCATACATGTCTTCAAGAACACCTTTACCAAAACTCACCCGATTAATCCTCAGTGATTCGGAGACCTGGATAACGGCATTGTGGCGCTCTGCTGCCCGCAATGAAGAGTTAAGCGATGGGATAGGTTCGATTGGCCTTGGTTCAAACAGCATTTCGAGAGGATCGTTCCAGAACTCTTGCTTCAACAGCCAGGCTTCAACCATCTTCTCCAGGGTTAATTGAACGCTGGGCATTCTGTAAATGCAAAGCAAAGCTGGGCCTGTAACTTCTTCAGGCACGGAATCGAAGCGCCCTTCAAATACCAACTGCTTTAGAGTGGATGAGAATTCGGGATCTTCGAAAAGCTTTTTAATAACTCGCTCTACTCCATGGAATGCTTCATCAGAAACCGACTTCCAGATTGTCTCGGGTGCCTGGACCATGCGGTTGTCTTCGGGGCTAAGCCATGGAGATGGGATGACAGAAAAATTGATGCGGTTTTTAAGGGGGCGCCTCATGAATTCTCTGACGGATGAGCTCAGCCACGGGGTTATATCAACGAACTCGCCAGCCTCGTTATAGAGATCTCGACTCACAGCACTGCGGATAATGTTCGGGATGATCTCCGGGAGCCCGCTATCGTTCAGAGCGGATTCGATATGAGCGTATTGGTTGCTAAACAGAGCAATAACTTCAGGAGAGACAGCCTTTTCTTCTACAGCTTTCCGGGCTGTCGCTTCAGCTTCCAAATGCTCATGGTAGATGTTACTCAGCCCCAAGCGCCCATCCGCTAGCCTTTGCAGGTGCGCAAATGAATCATAAGGGGCAATCCATCCACCTTTCCCATCAGGAGACAATTTAACTAGAGTTTTATTGTCGTAGTTTCGGAACAGGCTGGCTGGTTCATCGTAATGTCGCTCAGGCACTTGAAATCGCTCTTCCAGAGATCGGATCTTCTGGAGGGCAGAGGAATCAGAGAGCAGGATTTGAAGTTCATCGGCCGTAAATTCTGTTCCTTTTGGCCATGGCAGAAAGCACAGTGGCTTTGCGTATTCAATGCGGTGCTCTTCACTCAGTAGTTGGCTGAGTTTGACGTCAAATTCGGGGATTAAAGGCTGGGGCAGTGAAGCGATGAGGCCATTGGAAGATCTGTGGTTAAGGGCCCTGGCGACAATTTCTCGTACGGAGCTTAGTTTAATGCTATTGCCGTAAGTAGCGACGACATCCTCTCGGATGGCTTTTACGAGTGCATTGAAGTCACTCTTGGAGTGAATCAGCATAGAATTCTCCTCGCAGTATTGGCCCCCGCTTAAACCACTGCGCTGAGAATAGGGATGCGTGCTCAACAAGCCGTGGCGATCAGTGTCTACAAGTCAGAAATTCGAGTCGAGGGAACTCGGGCTGGTTCTGTATGCCCTGTCACCGCAATGACAGATATATACTCGCCCAGGGAGAGCTTAAAGTCCACTTCCCGAAATCCGCAGGCGGGTTTTCGAGCAAAGAGGGATGGATACAAAGAAAAAGGGGTTGCCTTGGCGACAACCCCCTGAAACGTACTGAAGCGATTGGTTAGCCGGCCGCTGCGACTTCTTCTTCAGCACCCTCACCGCCAACAGCCCTGACCTCGTGCAGAGGCGGGAAGTCGTCAGTGACAGCTGAGTACACACCGTGGGATACCCGCTGAATGACCACCGAGAAGTTCAGCTTGCTCCGAATGTTGTACCGGTCAGTTTCCCGCTCTTTGATAGCGGCCATGATATCGCTGTCCCGGGATTCTGGATTCTTTTTCAGGAACTCCCAGATGCGGTATTCCATACTGACTTTCATGGTCTGCTTTGGATCAAGCTTGATTGCACGCTCGAAGATCTCTGGGTTCTTCGTCGGCTTGCAAATGCCTTTTTCCACACCGATCTGAGCAATGGCTTCGGGCGGAATATCCACTTCGTTCTTCATGGCCTTGCGCGAGCGGGCAATCTTGGAGTGCAGCCAACGCATGTTGCACTTCTTCCGGACAGAGAAAATACGGCGCAAGCGAAGCTCAACAGGATTGCGTCCGGCCTTCTTCAAAAGGAAGAAACCGTTACCACGTTCATCATCAGCGCCGGTCAGCCACACGAAGTCTGACTGAGCCTCAAGAGCCGCCACTACCAACCGAGTCTGGTTTGAGGCCAGCTTGTGGCCGATGGCGACTTCTTGTGTGATCTTGTTGACCGTACTGGCACCCAGGGTTGTGACTTCTTCCCGGGCTTTTTTCACGATGTCTTTGACCACGTTAGGGCTGGACGTTTTAACGACGAAACGACGCTTTCCCTCTTTAATGACTTCCACGCCTACCTGCACCGTCAGTTGCTCCAGCATATAGAGCAAAGCTTCGATGTCGATGTCTTTCTTGTCGGTGCATCCTTCCATATACAGGATGTGCTGAGCATCCTCTTCGCTGCAGGGAGCGCAGGCTTCCAGGAAGTGCCCCGCGTATACGGCCGACTTCAATGATTCAAAGGCGCTGTCATCAGTTCTGATCAGATCATTGATGCGATCGAGGCCTTTGATCGACCGTTGGCGAACAGCCTCTTTAGTGACGCCGAAATCTTTCGCGATATCTTCCAGTTTCTCGCGGGGTTTGCAGTTAAACCCGTTGTGGCGAAGCATCACTTCTTTGGTTGTTTCGTCAATGCCTTCCGTACGGTCGAGCAACTGCTCCAGCTCGGTTTCGATTGGCGAAAATGTTCCAGTCATTCGATCCTACTCTTAATTAGCGGCTCGCGGCGTTACTTCTTTTTTTGTCCTTTGCCACGGCTCGGAATTTTTTTCTGTGCCTCGATTTTATTTCTCGCTCTCCCGAGGAATTATAGTTTTAGATTTCAGGTTTTCTTAATATTCAAGCATAGTTTACTACAGTTAAAACTTGCCTCGTAGGGTTTTTTATTTTCTTTCGTAAATTCTTAATTTACCGTCACACCCTCCAATCTCGCTCCCAGTGCGGGCTTAGGGGATACCCTTAGGACCGGGAATTCCTTTTGACTTGTCAGTTTACATAAGTTAACTTATTAGCTCACCCGAAAATGATATTTCTACTATGGCGACGAAAACTATCAATCCGCAGCTAAACGCCTACTACCAGCAGCTGCGTCATCCGATGCCCGACTTCCTTCAGGATGTTGATATTCACAACATCCATGACCTCGCAAACATCCGTTACAACGAGCGTCTGTGGCAAAAGGTCAAAGAGCTGAACGAAGGCAATCAGGAACCTTCCATCTCAGAATTCCGCCATATCGCTGCGGAAATTCGTCGCCAGATCGATATTGAGCTTTACGAATGTGACGACCCCGACCGCTTGTCCATTGAGGATATTTGTCATCGCATTTGGGACGCACAGATCGGCATTTCACCCGTCAGCATGCCATCAGAAGCTACACAAGAAGATAGCACGGTTAATAGTTCCGAAGAAGTCGACCATTCGGGCGATTACAATCTTGCCATCAGCATTTCTATCGGTATGCGCGGGCTGTCACGGCGGGAAGCAAAGTGGATAGAGGAATGTTTCCGGGACTACAATCCGGACCTGTCAGCTGGGGACCACACCCTTGCCCTTCTATCAACCATGGAAGTGGACAGCATTGAGCGGATTGACCGGTGGCTGCCGAAGAGAATCCGTACCCAGTTGCTCGGACACATCAACAGCAGCGCCCAGGCCGATGACAACGACCTGACGCTGCCCCTGAAGTACCGAATAAAGTTACTTCTTCGGCAGATTCTTTAACGGCAACGGCTGCAGTTTAATCTGCGGTCGATTGGCAGACTTCCGCAAAGCCCCTACCCCAATCCAGATAGCTGCGATCCCCAGGACCACAGCTCCAGCAATCAGAAAAGTAAACATAGTCAGTTCCTCACAGTTCCCCGTTCTTCCAACATACGCATGATGGTCGAAACCGGGTTTTCTCGTGGGTAGCCATCAACACGAAGGCCATTGGCCGCCATCAGTGTTGGCGTACTTGTCACCGCCAGCCCGTTCTCCTGAGCGACGGCAATATCTCGAATATTCTGCAAATAATCATTTTCACACATCGGCGCATCCGCCAGGCTGTCACCGGTATAGGCCCGATCAAGCAGCGTCCGACGCTCTTCCATGGTCGGGGCACACAGGACTTTGCTCATCACTTCGGCCTCTGGCGCCTCCATACCGCGCCGTGGGAACAATGCAGCTCGAATGGTGACCCCTTGAGCCTGGAAATCGTCGTAATCCTCGTGATTTCTCTTGCACACAGGACAGGTGATATCGCTAAACACTGTTAATTGGTGCGTTTCCTCGCCTTGCGCCGGGTATACCACGGTCATTTCATCCGGGATGATATCGTTGGCCAGAATCGCCAGAGCGACATTCAGACGTTGCGTATCCTGCTGCAGCAGCCCTGGCGATGACTCAGAACCAGAGCTGCTCGGGGCTGTCTGCTGGACTGGAGCAGGAGATTGCTGAGCAACCTTGGGCCGCTCTGAAGGCTGTGCAGTGGCAACGCTGGAAGAATCACCCCCAGACGTACCCTGCAATGCTCTCAGAGCCTTCACCGTCTTCTGAGTCAGGTTCTCACCCGTCTCAATATCGATCAGCTCACCGCGAATTACGAGATCACCCAGAACGTAGCGGAGCTTTCCATCGTGATAGACCTCTACAAGGCCCGGATACAGATCACTGGCGCGTACCTGGTTCAGAGTGAGCTGAGGCTCAACGATACGCACTTTATCGAAGGCGGCCTTTTCGAGCGCTTCATCACTCTTGATATCAACAGCCTCAGCCGAGCTTTTGGCGTCCTTGTAAATCTGCGGGTCAGGTGACTGCCATTGAACCAAGAAATAAATAAGAGCTGCCGTAGCTAAGCCAACTATCAAGCCTATAACTATATCTCTTCCCGGAATTTCACTAACGTTCATACTTAGTTCTACCCTTCTCTACCTATGCGTAATGTTCGTTGGTGTATGCGCTCAGGCTGGTCGGAACCTTCCCTGATCCCGCTTCCACCTCAAACCTTTCGTGGGCTGATTCTTCTAACACCCGCCTCCCTTGCAGAACCAGAGACCGAACGCCATCGTGGCGGCCAGGGTGATGACAACAATCACCAACCCCACATCCACTCTCGATAGCTTTCCCTTGTCCTCATTCATTCGCTCTCTCCATTAGGCGGCAATGCTGGATTTGAGTCCGTTACGACAGAATGCCTTCAGTTCGCATGTGTTACAGGCCTTGTTCTGGTCGACCGGATCAATGGCCACGGAACCGGCCAGGATCTTCCCGCTGATTTCCTTGAGGGATTCGTTCCACCCCTCCTTCATGTCGTCCATGTCCTGAGGGGTCACTGTCCGTAGGGCGTTTTCGTCTCCACTGTGAGAAACATACCCGAACAGAGAGGCTTTATCCCGATTCAGGGCACCCAGTGCAACACCGGTCACGGGGTTTCCGGACTTCCGAGTCAGGGCTCCAATGGGCACCTGAGGCTCATAGAGGGTATCCGGATTCCAGCCAGACAAGCTTGGCGCGTTCTCTTTGTAGTCGATAACGACTTCCCCGCCGCCGTCGACCAGATCCACACGGTCGCGTTTGATAGTCACAGTGACGCCATGGACGTCGACATCGGTGGCCTCTTCCATTTCAACAACCGAGAAAGGCGCCCGCTTAGCATCGATGTTCAGCCAGTTCAGGGCCATCAGGCACAGTCGGCGACGCTCGAGGCGCTTTACGGCACTGGAGAGCAGGTCGGCCCGCTCGTAGTTTTCAACCGCGTGCTCGGCCGTACGCTCCAGGAGTTCCTGCAGGTCGTCTGGGCGCTCCATCAGTTCGAGCAATGTCTTCTGATCTTTGAGCTCTTTCCAGATGAAATACATCATGCCGTGGCTCAACTGACCGCGAATGCTATGACTAATTCCCTCTTCTGGTTCTTCCAGCGGTTTGATGCCAAGCCGGTGCTTGGAGAAGCCACGGAACGGACACAGCGCGTAATCCTTGAACAGGCCAACGCCCCCTTTCATGTTCGGCAACTGTGGTGGTGCATTGGTTTCCATTTCAGTGACCAGCTTGCCACCGGTACCGGAGGACCAGAAATCACCGTTGGAGGTATAGCCTTCGATGACCGCTGTGCGATCCACCTGCGGGTGCCGGGCAACCAGAGAGGACGGCGAAAGCTCGTTGTCTCGATCGCTTTGTGGGTAGCTGAAGATCACCTGATAGCCAGCCTGGCTGTAGCGATCGGTCAGCGACCGGGCGAACTGCAATTCCCGCTCTGGTGAGGCGTTGGGCATATTCCTTGCCCGCTGCAGCATCACAGGGATAAACGGCGTCGGAGTCGGTGACGCCGGCCAGCGATCGTCACGCATACCCATGACCCAGACATAATCGAAATTCAGGCCAGCACCTTCCAGGGCGCCGAGAATCTGCACCGGTGAATCCTTGGTTTCCGGTTGGAACGGCGTGGTGCGAACCAGACGGCCCAGCACGGAGATGGCCTTGGACATCGGGATGCTTTCGAGCACCGCGTCATTGCCCGCCAGCTCATGCAGAACCCGGTGAAATGCCCGCACGACCTGATATTCGATGGAGTTCAGGCCGATATCACCGGGCCAGCCGATGGCCTCGAGCTGGTCACCGATGTCTTTGGCCCATTCGCTGGGCAACTTCACGCTGTCGGGTTCCGGAATGGCGTGCAGCGCCGCTACCAACCCATCTTTGAGACCTTCGCAGTCGGCTAAGCCTTTCAGCCATTCACTGCGCTTGAGCTTGCGTGCGCGTGCCTCAGAGAGCTTCCTCCAGACCCTTGCGCGTTGTTTTGACTCGTGAACACCACCCCCAATCAGAGGCGAGAGCATGACCCGCTTAATGGTATCGGCGTCCACATCCTGGCGGTTCAGGGCCAGCACATCCATGGCGGCCGCCACCAGCGGCTGAGTGAACAGAGGCTGACCGGCCGAGATGTTGAACACTGGGGCGTAATCGTTCACGTCGACACGCAGATGATGCGGATCCAGTACTTCTGAGAACACGCGATGCACTTCATCCCGGCGTTGACCGAGATCCGGAACAATGATGCCTACGGTCTTCTCGCCCTGGCTGACAATGCTCTGAGCCCACATGGCGGCAAGACGCACTTCGTCACGTTCATCACGGGCAGCTACCAAGGATGCTTTACCTTCCGGTACCGGGCGTACTTCTTCGCGAACCTGGCTCTTAGCCGCCAGCGCAAAGATCGCCTCGTATACGGGCGGGACATCATCAAAGCCAACCAGAGTGATTTCGTCTACCGGGTTGAGCAGCCCCTGCTCATAGGATTCCAGCAGTACGGACGGAACCTGGGCTGCCGGGAGAACATTCAACAGGTGGCACACAGACTCGAAGTTCTGGACCCAGCCGGCAAAGGCTTCGGTGGCCTCGGTATCCTTGAAGGTCTGGGCGTCCACTTCTTCCTGCCACAGGCACATGGTCTTATAGGCCTTGGCAGCTTGTTCGGCTGCGGCCCGGGGGCTCAGGATGCCGGACTGGGCCTGTGTGGCGGAAATCACCTGCTCCCAGATAGAGATCTCCTGATCGCCAGACAATGTAGTGGTTGGCTGCTCGGACTCGAGACTCTGATAGACGGCCTCTTCGAACTGCGACTGCACCCAACCTTCCAGTGAATGCACGTTGGGCGTGTTCCATGCAGAGGTGGAGGTGCTTTTGCGCTGGGCGAAGCTTTGCAGCATCTTGGCCCGGATACGCCTGTTGGGCGTGAGGATCAGACTCCCCTTCTCCAGCTTGTCGGCGTACCCCGAAATATCAAACAGTGAAATCGACATGGTGTTCTCTCCTAATTCCTAACCTAACCCAAATGATACATTAACTTTAAACATCCGGCAAGCTGTATTGATAATGCCTTTTGCTCTTGGAGGGTTACCTATTGTTGGAATCAGGGTTCATCTCATGCTCACAAAATTCTCGTTTCATACTTGACGGGATGGCTACATTATTATATCTTCAAGTTGTCAATGAGGTTTCATTGATTTAAGTGTGTCACGTTTAGCTTGTAATTCTCCTGTATTGGTTTTTCTTCGCCGGCGCTCCCGCCGGCTTTTTTCGTCTGCACAAAAGTCTCCAGCCAAAAACCCGAGTGGGTTAGTGGCTAGGTTAGAAAAAGTTGGCTAAACCTAATCATTTGGAGGTTTCCAAAATGAGGAAGGTTATCCACGCACCCCTTTCCATTGTTCTCGGCCAGACTCTATGGAAAGCGTTCCCACAAGAATCGCAAAATGGTTGCTTGATACTGTACAAATAAACAGTATTATTGAGTTATGAATGTTGCCTTCAAAACTCAACTGCTGCCCAACAACAAGCAGCGAACCTACTTCGCCAAAGCCAGTGGAATTTCACGATTCACCTGGAACTGGGCGTTGGCGGAATGGGATCGGCAATACGCCATACACAAAGACGGAAATGGGGATCGCCCTTCGGGTATGGCGCTAAAGCGCCAATTCAATGCCCTGAAGAAATCCGAGTTTCCCTGGTTGTACGAAGTGACCAAGTATGCCAGCCAGCAACCGTTCATTTCGCTTCAGCGGGCCTTCTCCGACTGGATGAAGGATCTGAAATCTTCCAAGCCCCAACATCTGAAGAAGCGCCGTCCGCGCTTCAAGAAAAAAGGCAAAGCGTCGGATTCGTTCTACGTGGGCGGAGACCTGGTGAAAGTGGAAGGTTGCCGGGTCAAAGTGCCGAACCTTGGATGGGTCCGCATGGCGGAACCCATCAAGTACGGTGGTCACATCAACAGCATGACCATCAGCCGCCAGGCTGATAAATGGTTTGTGTCCTTTTCCCTGAAAGTCGAAGTTTGCTCGCTCCCAAGCAAAAGCCAAGCACGGTGCGGCGTAGACCTCGGTATCAAGGCATTGGCAACGATGTCTCAGGGAGATGTTCGGGAATGGAAATCCCCAAAACCACTGCAACAAGCGCTACGGAAGCTGGCGCGGTACCAGAGGCGGCTTGCCAAGAAGGTGAAGGGCAGTGGCGGTTATCGAAAGCTGAAGAACCGCATCGCCCGGTTGCACAAGCGGATCGCCGATATCCGGGCGAACACGCTTCACCAACTAACCAGCTACCTAGCGACAAACTTTGCCGAAGTCGTGATCGAGGATCTCAACGTCAGAGGCATGATGTCGAACGGCAAGCTTGCTCGACACATTGCCGATGTTGGGTTGTTCGAGTTCCGCCGGCAGATGACTTACAAGATGGACTGGCGGGGCGGCGTGCTCACCGTTGCGGATCGGTGGTATCCATCCAGCAAGCTTTGCTCTGAGTGCGGGAGTCACAATCCGGATCTGACGCTGAAGGACCGCGTTTACCAATGCGGGGCCTGCGGTCAACAAGAATGCCGCGACTACAACGCCAGCAGGAATCTGGAAAAATTCAGTACGGCTCGTTCAGCCGGAATGTACGCTGCCGGAGATGACGGCTCTGCCCTGGCTGCTTAGCAGCCAAGGCAACCAGCATCGGTGAAAGCAGAAGTGAGCAATAAGCCTGAGGATCAGGTTTGAATAGGTCTCACAGAACGGTACCAATTTTTAGCAGCCACTCTGACCTTTCGATGGCTTTTCATCCCTGAAAATAACTCCTGCCGATTGCGCGAGGTGATCGGCCTTTATTTATTGGCATGAAGTAGGAGCTAACAATGCAGTTCAGTTCACCACTGGGTATGGTTCGACAGTTCATTGCGGATAACACCGCGGTTATGTGCGGGTACCGGGAATCTGGCAGGACGATCCTGATTGCGGCATGCGGGGAGGCGATCGCCTGTAGCGATATGAACGCGCTTCAAGTCGCGGAGATTCCGGACGATTCGGTCCAGGGCGATTACTTTGAGATTGCCCGGGGGTTGGCACGGTCTGTGGGCGCCGCACTCACCGAGGAGGAATTCGGCTGGTTTGCAGAGCGGCTTTTCTGAGCTTCCCGCCCCGCCTGACGCGGGGCCCTTCCCATACACCTTGATTGGTGATTCTTTTTTGATAGACTTTCGTGTGTAGCGTGTGTAGCGTGTGTAGTTTTACTGCTTTCCACTTCGGGAGTTAGATTTGTCGATCCATCATTACGGCCCGGGCGATCTGTCCAGCGGGTTCGTTGGTTTCCGCGTGGTTGTCGCCTTAGACAAGAAACATCGTCAGTCGTGGTTTTCGACCAAAGAGGCGAAAGTCCAGGACGAGTCCGATTTTGTCTATAAACGGGCTCATCTTCAGGCGCAGATCCGTGAGGCAGAGCTGCTGGCAGAATCGGCCCTCCATCAGTACCAGACTTTCGTGACGACGAACCACCCGAACCTTGCTCCCGAAAGAGCGCTCGGCGTACACGCCCTTACCCTTCAGATTCGCCGAGATAATGGTCGGCCAGGCTGTTCTGAACCCCGGTTCGAGCCGGGCTTTCTGGTTACCTACAAGGGTGATGACCGAGGGAGCAACAAGCTTTTCACGTTTTTTAACCAGAGCTATTCGACAGCCTGGCGCGAGGCGGTGCTTTTCTGGGGCGAGGAACATGAGATCCTGCAGGAAGACATTGACCGGATGCTGGCCAATCCGCCAGCCCCGGAGCGCTTCAAAGAGTTACGGCGCTATTTGAACGAAAAGGCAGGCAATGAATTGGCAGACCTGATCCCTGTTGAGGCATTGGAGCCCGTTTTCAGAGAGCAGCGTGCCCAATTGGCCTCAAAGCGTGCGGCGCAGAAATATAGACTGGGCCAGAGTGACAAGGATGCGACCGAAAGCGAAATTGCGCTCTGGTTCGAAAAAGAGTCCGCCAAGGCGGGATAAACGCTTTTTCAGTTTTTCCGCCTTTTTTTCAATTTCTCATAGTCTTTTTTCACCGATTCCGGTGCGTTTTTCATTTTTTCTCTGACGGTGGCAGCAACTGCCTCTTCGTGCTGTTCCGGTGTGGTGACCTCTTCGATATTAATTCCGATCGCCTCAAAGAGAGGGCCGTATACCTCTCGGCCTGATTTCGTGTAGGTGATTCGGCCCTCTGAGTCCTTGGTGTACCAGATCGAACTTAAATCATCGAGCATCAAAATCTCCTGAGTTTCCGCGTGGACCTGCCCCTTGGCTGGCATTTTCCGCAAGACTTTTCATTTTTGATAATATAATATTGTCATTCAGAAAAATTGAACAAACAGCCGTTATCTATTATCAAATCGTCATTGATTAATAGACTCTGCGAAACTCACACTGGTACGATCCCGCATGAGATCCACTGTCCTCGAAACCGACTACAACCCCCAACGCTTTTTCTGGAACAATCTGACCGGTATTCCCCGGGCCCCAATGGTTTATCAGTTGCTCAACGAAGACGGTAGCTGGCTTGACCCAAAGATCCATAATAACCCCTGGGCGCCCGCCAGCCTCAACCTGATCATGACTCAGCTCGTTACCCAGTACCCGGGGGATGCGTCTGTTTCTGAGGGCGGCGATCCACGACGCTTTCTTGTGGGTACAAGCGCCGAATTGGTCGCTTATTGCGGGGAAATCGGCATTCTTTCCACGACTCATGTTTTTCTGTCCGGCCCGGTAGATATCGCCACCACCCATCAGCGGAACCCTTTTCAGGCCCTGGATATCCCCTTCAATGTTCAGGACTGGGTGGAGGAGATTTCTGACTTCCCTATGGCCTACCCGTTCTCGATGTTCTTCCTGCGGCCGGAGCGGGATGTGGTACACATTCATGGATTCACACCCCTGACTCGGGAAACTCAGCCCGATGGCAGCGTCTGGTACCAATCGCCCTATCCAGGCGAAGAAACCCTGTCACCTCACACCGTCAGCCGGGCTCCCTGCCGCGTCATCGCGGAAATCGATACACGGATGGCATAACCAAACTGGTAGTTTAATCTTCGTAGACAGACAACCTTCCGGAGACTTATGGCCAAATTCAAAGCACTGACCGACACCCACCTTGCTATTGCTCGACATCTGGAGTTTTTGAGCCGCTCTCCGGCCTATAAGGGCTACGACATCATCACCTGGGCAACCGGCGGACAGGACAACATCCTTGCTGCAGCCGACCTCTCCGACCGGGGCTTTATGGGCGTTGAAACCAATCATTATTGTCATCAGCCGCTGGTCACTATCTCCATCGCTCGCTACCGCATCCCTGAGCTCATGGCCTTTGTCGAGCAGAGCATTCCCAAGGCTGCCTGATACCGGGCCGGCAGCCTCGCCGGCCCCTCTGCACGATCTGCAAGCGCTTCACCTTCCGCCAGCCTAATACTGTATAAATCAACACGTATGCGCCTTTTCATCACACCGGTATAGTGAGTGAATCCGTACACTCGCAACCGAGGCGCTGAATGGAATTTGGTCTCCAGAAAATCGTATTGATTGATAGCTACGTCGAGGGAAGAGCCTCCGAGATTGACGTTTCCGGCCACACCAACATCAGTGGTGATAACGGCATCGGGAAAACCAGCTTTCTAAAGCTGGTACCCATCTTCTACGGGGAGCAGCCGAGGCGACTGATAATGGAGAGCGCCAACGGGAACGAAGGGTTTAACCAGTTCTACCTGCCGCGCACAGGTTCCTACCTGGTCTTTGAATACCTCAGTCATGGCCAGCCCCGCATGGTGGTGTTCTGCAACCAGCGCGAGCGCACCAGGCACCGGCACGTTTTCATCGATTCCCCGTACCGGGAAGACATCTTCATGGATGTTGAAAACAAGGAGATCTTGCCTGCTCACTCACTGCTAACGCGCCTCAACGCCATGGGTCTCCAGTACCTCAATGTCGACACGACGCAGCAATACCGGAAAATCCTTCTCGATGGCACGGTACCCAAGGCCTACCACTTCAGCATGTGCCCCCGTAACAGCCGGATGTCGAAGCTCACACCGCTGTTTACAGGCATGTTCAAACGGGACGTTCAGTTTGCGGACCTATCCCGGGTTATCCAGGAATACGCCATGGATAAGCTGGACGATGACGCAAGGCAGATCCTCGAGAATTTCTCCGTACACAGGGACCACCTGACCACCACCCTCACCCAGTACGACGCCTATCAGGCACTTGAGAAGGCCCGCCCGGAATCCGAGGATCTAAGCCGTCTTCTGGATGAATACACCCTTACCAACCGCAAGCTTTCTTCGCTGGTCGTGGCCGCCAAGAGCAAGGTCACCGATCTGGATATTGAAGTACGCGCCTGTGATGAGGCGATCGGAGAGATAAACACGACCATCGCACGCGAAGGGACAGATCACGAGACAGCGCTGTCTAAGCTGGACGAGGATAAAAGGGCGGTTGAGCAAAAGCGCGGGCCTGTTGCCACGGCTATTGATGATCTGAAGCGCAACAAGACCTCCTACGACCAGAAGGATATGCCCCAATGGCAACGCAAACTTGAAGGTATTGGCCAGCTTGAAGAGCGCCATGGCAGTTACCTGAAGCAGCTGACGACGCTGGAGGAAAAGTCCGCCTCCATCCGCCAGCCCATTGAACGTGAAATGTCGGCGGCAAAAGAAACCGCTCAGAATGAGCTGGAACGACTGAACGAGGAATACAAAAAGGCCACGGGCCAGCACAATCAGGAGCGCAAGCGGATCACTGACCGGCAAACCGTCGAGATCCGGGAGCAAGCACAAAGCCAGCAAAAAGAAGCCTCTGCCGTTCAGTCCGACCTTGGCAAACTCAACGCCAGCATCAGCACACTGGAAGAGCGAGCCAAGAACCCCCTGGCCTCAGAGGATCTTATTCGGCAGTTCACGATAGCAGAGTCCGCCAAAGACAAGGCTCAGGATCTGTCTGACGATGCTCATGACGCACTGAGAAACGCCGAACAGAAACTCAAGACAGCTAATGAGCGGTACACGAGCGCCGATGAGCGATTCACCAAGGCCCGGAACCAATGTGAAAAAGTGGAGGACCAGTACAACGACGTACTGAGCCTGATCAACGGCCAGGAATCCTCGCTTATCTACTTCCTCAACAACAACAAGCCGGGGTGGCAAAACACCCTTGGCCGGGTTCTGACCCCTGACATCCTGCGTGAAAAGAACCTTTCGCCCTCGCTTGATGAAGAAGCTCCGGACAGCACCAGCCTATGCGGCATTCAGATCGACTTCTCTCGACTGCCAGAGCAGGAACTGACACCGGCCGCCCTGCAGGCTCGCCTTGAAGAACTTTCGACGGAGCTGGCCACTGCTGAATCTGAAGAAGGGGATGCGGAAAAAGCACTAAACCGGGCAAACGACGAGCGAGAGAGCGCAAAAACCCATGAGTCTTCATGCCGCGAGATCTACAAGCGCACTTTCAGGGAGCTCGGGGACGCCCGGGAAACCCTGAAGAAGATAAAAGCCGAGAAGGAGCAGTCTGAGCGGGACAATAAAGCGGCCACCGAGCACGAACTCAAAGGTTTGTACGAGCACAGGGATTCGCTCACTGAGAAGGCCGACCAACTCCAGGAGCTGCATGAAGAACAAGCACGCGAGCTCGAGGAAATGCACAAGGCTCAGCTTGAAGAGTTCGAAGGTGCTCATGAACGCGCCCTTCAGGAAATCGAGCAGGCTCGCACGGCAGTTATCGAAACCCGGAACAAGGATCTGAAGCGCCTGCAGAAGCATCTGGATCAGGCGCTTGCCGGCGAACAGATCGACCCTCAGGAGATAGCCTCTCTCAAACAGCAGGTCGACGAGCTGGGCCAAGAGATAAAGAAAATCCGCGAGAAGGAAGTTCTGATCAGCAGTTTCCGGCGGTTCATGGACGAGGAGTACGGACAGCTTCCCGATCATGAGGCGAACCTCGAAAAACTGGACAAGGACCTCTTTGATATCCGCCAGCAGCGGAAGGAAGAGATCAAACGATGGGAAGTCCGGAAGAAGGAGTTGACCACCAAGGCCGAGAGCACCGAGACAAAAATGAACCAGGCCAACTCCGACGCAAACTCGCTAAGGGTCAGCATCCTACAGAGCGCCGGCGACCGCGAACTGTTTGTACGTGAGGATGACGAAAACCTTGCCCTGTACCGGGAAATGAAAGCGGCCCACCTGATCCGGGACTACCAGACATTGCTGCAGACAGAGAGCTCCAAGCTCAATGAGCTGAAGAAACTCGGCACCCGGTTCGCGACGATATTCGAGAAGTACAGCGGCACCCCCAGCACGCAATACTGGCAAGAAACAGTCATGGACTGGGATGGCACCGACGAGCAAATCATTACCAGGGCCCGGGCGGTTCTGGAGTACTTCAACGGTGGCAAGCATGACCTCGTGCGGGAAACCCTGGCGTCCGGGTTCAGCAACCTTGACCAGATCGACATCTACCGGAGCGCGATGGAAGGCTTCGACAAGCGGATACGTCGCTTTAACCGGGAACTGTCCGGACACATTCAGGAGAACCTGAACTTCCCGGCCATTGAGCGGGTGGAGCCGACGATCACCTTTGAGCTGGAAGAACTGGACTACTGGAAAGACATTAAGGCAGTCGCCGATGGGGTTCGCGCCTGGCGAGAGAATTCCCCGCTCAACAGTCTTCCTGATGAGGATCTGGTGTTGTCACTGCGCAACTATCTGGACACTTTTGAGGAGTCCCGGGCCAATGTCTCGGTGAAGGAGCTGTGGCGCCTTATTCGGTTCCGGTTCTCGATCATTGAGAATGGCCACCACAAGGTCGGTTCAAGCTCCAAGGATCTGGCCAGCAGTGAAGGCCTCTCCTCGAATGGCTTGTCATACATCGTTCTGATTGTTCTGTTCCTCGGGTTTATCGACATGCACCGAAGCGGGCAACCGGTTCATCTGTCCTGGGCCCTTGATGAGCTGCGGGCCTTCAGTAACAAGAACAAGCGGGTACTGCTGGACATGCTCACCGAGCACAACATCAGTCTGGTGACCGCCTGCCCGGACATGGAAGATCGGGAGCTGGGCATCTTCAATCAGGTCTACATGATGGACCGCACCGATGGTGACCGCCGGTTTATCCATTGGAACGTGCCTGAGCCGGGCGCAGTGGCGGCAAACAACCCGTTCAAGGACATTGAGCCGGCCGCAGCGGGCCAGCAGGGAGACGTATGATGACCGATACCCTTTCCCCCAACGACTCGCAATCGACAACCTCAGAGGCTTACCGCACCCTCCTGACACAACTGATGTCCGGACAGGTCATCTGCCAATGGTCTGCCCCGTCACTTGCCCGACTCCTCGAGCGCGAGGATGTGAAGAACCGGGTAAACCGCTGGGCGTCCGAAATCGGCATGCAGTTGGCCTCGACCAGTTCCGGCGCCGGGCACTATCTGGTGTACGAGGGGTTCGACAGCAATGCCAAGGCGGTATCCCGGGAACTGTTTACTCGCCTGATGAAGAGCCTTCGCTTTTACGTGCAGACGCTTGAGATGCTGATGAATGCGCTGCACCCGGAGATGACCTTGGTCCCCGGTGAAGAGTTGCGCTTCCATAACCTTCTGCACCAGGTTGGCCAGAGCCCCAGCCTTCAGACCCAGCTGGGCAACCTCCCGTCATCAAAGCGGCATACGGCCTACAAAGAGCAGCTGGACAGTCTGTTCTCGGTTCTACTGAAGGAAGGGCTTCTGGTGGAGGCCAATGCCAAGCACTCGATCTATCAGGTGACCTCCCGCATTGAGTTGATACAGGACCTGATCATTTTCATTCAGGAGAATGAAGAACTACCGGAGCCTGAGATTGATAATCCCGGGCCCCGGCAGGGGCAGCTGACATGACCATGGAGAACAACCACCACCCGCTACTGGACCTGATCCAGCAACTCTACAATGCCAGGGAGTTGGTGGTTAGCGCCTACGAGCGTTCCGGGGTGGATCTGGATGAAAAGTCGCTGCGCTTACTTGAGCCTTTGATGAAAACGCATCTGGTGCGCACAGAAGGGGCATCGGGCATCCGCCTGAACCAGAAGCTGCAGAAAGTTTTCGACTCCGCCCTGCGCAAGGACCGGATTGCTGCGATCAACACCGACCTCAATTCAGAACTGCAGGCCGCGGAGCTGGCCATGCGTCAGCTTCAGGATGTGAAAGGGCGTGGCCGGTACGATGAGATGCTGGCCGCCCGGGACGACGTGGAGCAGCACTTGTTGTCGATCTACGACATTCTCGACGATAGCAGCACGACCATCTTTAACCGAGTCACCAGCAGCTACGGGATTCGGAGCAATCCGGAATTCCGGGTTCGTGAAAACGAGATGTACAACCGCCAGCTCTCGAATCTGGTGGAAAGCTACAACCAGATGCGATCGGGCCTGAAGGACGAGCCCTTTTCGCTGGATGCGGATATCAGCGCCTTCATCGGCAACCTCGATGTCCGCTGCATGGAAGTGGTCGATCGGATCCGGCTGACCCAGAACACCATCCGAGACAACCTGTTCCGCGTCCGGGCCCTTGAGGAGCGGGCACGTAAAATCCGGGCGGTGGCCGATCACCTGCGACTGAACCCGGGGTTTGAAGCCGAAAAAACACAGGATGCTCTCGGCAAGCACCCGTACTTCTCCAGCATTACCCCATTGGCCGTGCAGGCCGCTCCTGACCTTAGCGATATTGGTGCGGAAGAAGGGTGTGCGGAGCTGGTTGCCCGACTCAGCCACTCGCTCAAATATGAAGTACCCAAGGTTAAGCGGGAAGACTCCAAGTTCCGGTCTGCTGACAATGAAGAACGCACTATCGAGGTTTCAGCACGGGACAAGATGGTGAAGCGAATGCTGGCTGCCTGCATTGACCAGGGCACACCCGTCTCTGCCCTTTCCTTCTGGCACAGCCAGGAGCGCGAACCGGAAATCGTAGACCTTGAAGACCGGGAATGGCTCTACGCGGTTGCCATCTACATGGACAGCGACCCGGTACTTCCGAACGGCCGGAAGACCTCGGGCTTTGTTCGAATGCACATCCATGCCGTACCCACACACGCTTTGTCAGGCACCTTTTCATTGGTGGACCTGTACCTGTATCCGGCAGGCACCCGCATTGAGACGGTAAAGCGAATGGCCGCCGGCCAGTCAGAACCCACAGCCGATGAGGATGTCAGTGCGTGAAACCCAGTCGGCGTGAAATTCAGCAGGCCCTGAAAGTCGTTCAGTCCGCCAGCAGCAACTTTACGGTCAACCAGACCCTCAGAGAACTGCAACAGCGGGGGTTTGGTTACTGTGTGGGTAAGGAATACCGGATTGAGCGTCTGCAAAAGCGACTGCTCAAGGACTGGCTGAGGCAGCATGGCATCAACTGGCAAACACCATGGTCTGCGTTCAGCGGGGACCGGGTGCAGACGGCGGCCTCGGCGATCGATGAAAAGCTCTCGAAGAGAACGGATGAGGGAAAGCGGATACTCATGGGAGCCTTGGGGTGCCCGGCCATTAATGGGCAGCAGATTCCCCAACTGCCTGGCGGGTACCTGTCGATGCCGCAGGAGGCAATTACCTGGATCGAATGCGACTATCTGGTTCTGGTCGAGAACTACCCGGCCTTCACCCGCTTGAGCGAGACCTCCGGTCACTTCAAGGGACTGCGACTGCTTGCGGTGTACCGGGGGGACCCGGAACGCCCGAACGGTCAGGTCTGGGCCCGGGAGATGGCGGGCCGTACCGGCATACCCCTGGCCGCTTACGCTGATTTCGACCCCGCCGGTTTGTGCATTGCCTTCCAGTCTGGTGCGCAACACCTGATCCTCCCGGAACTGGAAAGTCTTTCAGTCGTACAGGGTTCAGCCGAGGATTTCACTAATCAGCATATCCAGTGGGAACACCTGAGAAACATGGTTATGCCGGCCTCCCTGCAACCGTATTTTCGCTTCCTTGAGCAACGGCGGGAAGGGTTCACTCAGGAACGGCAGATTGCACAGCATACCACTCTGAAACTGGTGTCCATGGCACCTGCCCGTGGGGGCCACCACTCATGAATAGCCGTGCTGATTTCTGGGACTTCTCCCGCGAAGACCGGTACCGGGCCATGGAGGTCCTGCTGCAGTGGGAAGGCGCCTGCAATGCTTCTCGGTTGAGTGAGCTCTTTCGTGTCCGGCGGGAGAACGTGACGCGGCACATCCAGGAGTATCGGGCGGAGTTTCCCGGGCAAATGGATTACGACGCAATCGGCAAGGTGTTTCGCCCTACCCCGGCCTTCGAGCCCCGGTACAGCCGTGGTGTAATCAGCGAATACCTGACCCTGGCCCGGCGATTTTACACCGGTGATGGCAACCATTCATGGCTGGATTGCGGCCCCTCGCCTCACATAGAGCCGGACCCGGCCATTTTCCGGGGCATCATAAGCGCCATCAAAGACCAACAGCCTCTACTGGTCACCTACCGGTCATGGAACCACCCATCAGGCCTACAGCGGCGAATTCACCCCCATGCATTGGCGTATTCCGGACTCCGGTGGCATTGCCGGGCCTTCGACGAACGTACCGAGAGTTTCCGGGACTTCCACCTTGGGCGGATCGACCAGCTGGACCATGACGGCGAGACCGGTACCGGAACTACCGGGACGCATGACCGGGATTGGAATGAATACATCTCCCTGACAATTGTGCCCAACCCGAAGCTGAGCGATGACGAACAGAACTTGGTCAGGGCGGATTATGGCATGATCGAGGGGAAACTCAGCGTGCAGTGCCGGCGCTCAATGGCGCACTATGTACTGCAGGGGTACCAGGTGCCCACTGGGGGTGATAGCCCAGATATGAACCCCAGGGCTACTCCGCTGATCTGCGAGAACCTTGGTGAGATCCGGACCACCTTGTTCCAGTGATCCCGATGCCCGCTAGTTTCGAATGCGCTGCGGCAGATCCTCTTCCTCAAGCATCTGTCCCAGTTCATCGTTAGCCAGAGAGGCCAGATCAGCCAGGCGGTCTAACATCTGCAGGACGAACAGCGCTTGCGCAACATGGCCGAATTGCACTGATGGATCGCCATTCTCAATCTTCCTCAATGTCGGCTCGCTCACACCCATTCGATCAGCCATGGTCGCCACTTTGATCAGGCGACGCTTTCGGGCGGAACGCAGGTCAGAACCTATCTTTTTCATGGCCTTTTGGACCGGTACTGGATGCTTGCGCTTCATTTCATTAGCCAAACCATAATTTGCTTTATCTTCGTATAAGCGAAGCTACATTTTCGCTTATGCGACACTCAGTGGCCGGAACTTCCAAGAGACCCTTCGATCTTTCGGCGCTCTTCTTGTAGGCGTGCAATCTCTTGGTCAATCTTTTTCAGAGCGCTACCAAAGGCCCGGTTATAGCTGTCCTCAGCCTCCTGCGTGTCGATGTCGCCGGTTTTCACCCAGTCATAATCGAAACTACCGATCTCACAAACTCCCCTGAGATTGTCATGAGAGATATGACCATTCCGGCGCCAGGCGCTCACGGATTGTTTGGTAGTGCCAAGGGCGTCGGCAATCTGGGAATCGGCCATGGGGATAGCATCAAGCACAGCCGTTAGGCGCTGAATGAAGCCCTCGATGCCAGGCTTGCCTTTTCTGACGGTTGGTAATGACTTCTTCGTCTCTGGCGTCATGGGGCCGCGATTGAGCAACACATAATCCCGGTTGATCCCCGACACTTTGCAGACCTCCGTGAGGGTGTCGTAGGGCATCAACTCTTCCTGCGTCAGCATCTGTTGAAGGCTGTCTTCTGAAACGCCCATGGCGCCCGCAATTTGCTTTGTGTCCTTGCCGAGATTGACGAGCGCATGGGTCAGGCGGGCATTGGCTGGATGAGACATGATGAACTCCTACGTTGACGGTTATTTTAAATTAGCAGTCAATCTGCTTTACCGTCAACTTAATTTACTTGAGAGCTTATCAAGCTGTTTTAGTAGCGCCCTACCGGCACTTCTTCAGACATTCCTCAGACTCACCAACACCATTGGCGATCGCCATCTCGGCATAACCACCGTGCAACTCATGACCCGCGGAATCCACGTCGTCGCCAATAGCGCCCTGAAGGCGCAGTAACCGCACAGCAAGGTTATGTTCCGCACCGCGCAGAAGGAACCCGGCACACATTGCCGGCTTCTTCTTTCCGGACTGGTGACAGGCAAATTTCCTCTGAGACATGTCGTACGCGGTTGGTGCGGAGTGACGAAAGGCTTCGGCCGGAAACACCCCCACGGCATCCTTTCTCCAGGGACAGTCACTGCAAGGCGTCCGGCGGTATAGCGCGTCGCCACCAAGCACAGTCACTACCTGGTGCTCCTCGCCGGCCGGGCGAACATTTGTAATAACTGATTGCGCTTTCGACTCGCCTTTCGTGCGGGATTCTTCGTCCGCCCAGGTGTGCGTGGTGGATTGGTCAATTGAGCGGGGCATGCTGGTCTCCTGATGTCGGTTACTGAATCGTCTGGCTTCCATTTTTGCCCAGGCGGTACCGGGCTGAACATATAAGGTTTTGCCGACCATAACCTTCGGCACTACGGCCTGTTAGAAGTCGTCCATTCCTCCAAACGAGTCATCGATACCGCATCCGAAGTCGTCATCGAAGCTGCTTCCAATGCCGTCATCGATTCCTGTTCCCAGATCATCCCCGATACCGCTATCAATGGAGTGCATGTCGTCGGAGGCGCCGGAGCATCCGTACAGGTTGCCATCAGTATCAATGCCGCCAACCATGGCCAGACCGGTAGCAGGATTGATTGAAGGCTCTGAAAGCGAGTCGTCAACAAAGTTTTCGGCCGTTGAGACGGGGCCGGAGGGATCATCAGGCCACGCGGTAGCTGCAGCAGTTGTTCCGGCAGCAGCACCTACGAAGGCGGAACTGGATTTTTTAGGCGCACTGCGTTGGTTTCTAGGATGATCAGGGTTCAGGTAAGGGTTGCCGGTTCTCGGATCAATCAGAATCTCTCCGTTGCGGTACCGCTTCAAGTTTCTGGCTCCAGAATTCATTTGCCAGAGCCCCCAAAGGGTCAAAAGCACGGGCGGGACAACAATGCCCCACGGATGAACCATTGCGCCAATGGGCATTGTGATTACCAGAAAAACAATATTGAACAGCATGTCGTTTCGGCTGGGCCGACCTCCTCACCAGTAATTCGTATTAGGTGAATGCTACCAACTTTTCCTTGCAAAGTACACCATGCACGGTGTATTATTGTTCTCAGGTTAGGACAAATTATTCGAGGCAGATATGACTATCGCACAAGACCAACAGGGCCGTGATCTGGCCGTAGACCCCAGCAAATCCGTTATCGTTGAGGCTGGCGCCGGTTCTGGCAAAACCGCCAATCTGGTTGTCCGGAAGCTTCGGTTGCTGGCTATTTCCGAGAACCCGGAAGAAGTGCTTTCCATTACCTTCACCCGCAAAGCAACAGCTGAAATGCGCAGCCGGGTCATTGGTGCGCTGCGCACCGTGGCTCTGGGTGCTACTGCCACGAACGCTTATGAAGAAGTGCTTTATGACAGCGCTCGCGCCGCCCTCAAGCGCGATAAAGAGATGGGCTGGAATCTTCTGGATAACCCGAGCCGTCTTCGGATCGTTACCTTCGACTCGCTGGCTCACATGATCGTCCGGATGTCTCCCATTACCTCCCAGCTTGGCGGGCCTGTGGTTGTTGAGGAAGACCCCTCACCTCTGTACGAGAAAGCAGTGGATCGCCTGTTTCAGTCTCTGGACTCCCAGGGCGACGACAGTCTGTCTGAAGCCGTTTTCCAGTTCCTCGACCTGATGGACAACCGCCAGGTTCGGGCCCGGTCGTTCCTTACCAACCTGCTGGCGCGTCGTGACCAGTGGCTGGCCTACGTACTCAGTGCGCGTGATCGTGGGGAGTTCTATGACCTGATCAACGAGTCCTGCACAGAGCTGGGCCTTGGCACCATTGCCGAGATTTCCACGGTTATTGAGGTGGCCGGCGTTGGCCCTGCTCTGGCTCAGCTGTGGTCCTATGCCACTGAGAACGGCGTTAAATCCAAAGCCATTGCAGAGCTTGCCCGCTACAAGCAGTTCCCGGATACCAAAGAGGTCGATCTTGTGTTCTGGCGCGGCCTGGTCGATTTCATGCTGACTTCCGGCGGTACATTCCGTAAGCGCCTGACCGACAAGGAAGGCTTCCCGGCTCCGAGCAAGCTCAAGGGTGAGGAGAAGAAAGAGGCGCAGGCCATGAAGGACCTGTTCTCTCAAGTGGTGAGCGAGATCGAGGATATCAATCCCGATGCCTGCGCCCTGCTGAATCGCTGCGGTGTTCTGCCAGAAGCAATCGAAGAAGGCTCTGATGCGTTGGCTCTGATGGATACCCTTGTTGAGATCCTGCCGGTATTGGCCGCAGACCTTCAGGTCATCTTTACCGAACACGGCGCCGCGGATCATGGCCATGTCTTTCAGGCGGCCCTGCAGGCGCTGGGTGATGAAACCATGCCCGGGGAAGCCTCTTTGTCTCTGGACTACCAGATTCGCCATATCCTGGTGGATGAGTATCAGGACACGTCGAAGCCGCAGACCCAGATGCTGAAGCGTCTGACGGCCGGCTGGGAGCAAGGCGATGGCCGGACTCTCTTTCTGGTTGGTGATCCGAAGCAGTCGATCTACAAGTTCCGGGACGCCAACGTTTCCAACTTCCTCGCGGCGCGTCGGAACGGGCTTGGCGATATTCGCCTGACCGCGGCGTATCTGACCGAGAACTTCCGGAGCACCGAAGCGATCATTGAGTGGAATAACATGGTGTATGGACCTGTGTTCCCGGCTGAGGAGAACATTGCTCGCAGTGAGGTCACCTTCAGCCCCTCTACTGTGCCGGCCGGTGTTTCCGGCGGCGATGGAGTGATTGTGCGGGGCTTCTACGGTGACCCGATCAATAACGCCATGTCTGAAGCCGATTATATCGCTACCAAGCTAAAGGACATTCAGGCCAAGCATCCGGAAGAGACTTCCGCCATTCTGGTGCGCAACCGCTCGCACCTGCGCGAGATCCTGCCGGCCCTGAAGCGTCACAAGATTGCGTGGAAAGCTTCGGACATTGATCCGCTGTCCTCTCTGGGGGTGGTCTCAGACCTTCTGTGCCTGACTCGAGCCATCATGAACCCGATGGATAAGCTGGCATGGGTCGCCCTGCTCCGCTCGCCGCTGGTAGGCCTCACAATGCTGGAAATCAACAGCTTTGTGGGTAGGGCGAACCACGTCTGGTCGGCTCTCGGCAATATTTCCCAGCCGATGGTGCCGGCAACCAAGGCGGTTCTGGCCCGGTTTACCGAAGTAATGAACGAGGCTCTGGGCCGGTACCAGCGCAAGTCCCTCCGCCAGGTGGTAGAAGGTGCATGGGTTGCCCTTGGCGGGCCCACCCTGACCAAAGACGCCGGGGAGCTCGAGGCCGTGCGCCAAACACTGGACCTGATTTCCGGTCTGGAGGTGGGCGGCACCATCATGGATACCGAGAACCTGAGCCGTTCAGCTGCTCGCCTCTATGCCTCTGATGCCGCCGGCGCGGATAACGCCGTTGAGATCATGACCATGCATAAGGCGAAAGGCCTTCAGTTTGACTCCGTATTCCTGCCGGGCCTGGCCAACGGCACCCGCCCGGATGAGAAGAGCCTTTTGTACTGGGATGAGTGGCTGAATGATTCCGGCCAGTACCGGATGGCCATGGCGCCTATGGCACCCCCAGGGTCCAAAGATGTCCCGCTGTATGATTTCTTGCGGGCTCGGGAATCCGACAAATCCCGCCAGGAAATGGCGCGACTGATGTACGTGGCCACCACACGCCCACAAAAGCGCCTGTTCCTGACCTTTGGCCTTGATGTTCTGGACTCCGGAAAGGTTGCCACACCGGGTAAAAGCTCACTGCTGGGCATCATCTGGAAACAGATCGAAGATCAGGCGGAGCTCTCTGAGTCCCCTGTCCGCGAATCTGTAACCAAGGCGCCGGAGATGGTCGTCACCCGCATTGAAGGCAAGAATTTCCTGAAGTCCGGGAAGCTGGCTGCTCCCCTTGCCCAGTATCGAGGCCCCGAGCAAGGTTTCGGCAATGAAAATGTCCCCGAGCTCTCATGGGACAATGCCGTAGCCATTGCTGCAGGTACTGTCTTCCACCGGTTCCTGCAGCTGCTCAATGACAAGCAGATCCGGGAAGTTAACCCCGCGGATGCTGCAAAGTTCAAACCGTTCTGGGAGCGCCAATTGCGCAGCCACGGCCTGCCGATCGGCAAGTTGAATCAGGGTGTAACTCTCGTGGAAGAGGCATTCAAAGGCCTGAACAGCGAGGACGGCCGCTATCTGCTGGCTGATCATGACCAGAAAGAGGCGGAGAAGCCGGTTACCCTGGTGGTCGATGGCGAAGTCCAGGATCTGGTGATCGATCTGACCTTCGTCGACAACGGCGTTCGCTGGATTGTCGACACCAAGACCAGTGCACCTGCTGAAGGGGAACCGGAGCACGCATTCATTGCCCGGGAATTGCAGCGCTACGAAGAGAAAATGGCTCTGTATGGAAAAGCGGTTGCCCATCTCGGCAATGAGCCGGTGAGACTGGCGCTCTACCTGCCGCGGATTGGCCGAGTGGCCACCTACGGCGAACATCGGGCGGCGGCTTAACGGCCGCCCCAACCATCAACCCAGGAGAATCTCATGCCACGTCATATCACTGTTGTTTACACCATTCACGACGAGGCGGCCGCCAAGGACGAACTTGAACAGCTTGGCCAGCGGTACCAGGCCTACGATCCGGAGAATCCGCCTGCGATCGGGATCTCAGCCATGTCGAACAGTAATGAAATGCTGCGTCTTGAGCAGATCGAAAAGGTCGTAGGGTCCAAATACGGTGACGAGGCTGTTGATGAAATTGAGACGATACTGAGCCGGGTTTCATGCTGACAAGTGACCATCGCATAGAAGGGCTGGGGCCATCGATCCGTTGTGATGGTCCCGATAGTCAAACCGTCTGCCTGTACAGCGTCGATAACGGTGAAATCAAAGCCATTGGCGCTGCCGAGCTCAACGTCTCAACCTCCCCTTGGGAGCTAAAACGCGCTATCGCGCCGGGCCATGGATATCGTTTTTTTGAAATGCTGATAGAGCTTTCAGGTGAAAATGGCATCAGGCCTACGACCCAAGGTGGGGAAGTTACGCCCAGGGCATCCGGGGTTTTCCAAAAGCTTTACATGGCCAAGCAGATCGAACACAGACCGGTTAACGGTCTTCACTTTGAACGATGGCTGAACTGCGCTTACTAC
Source organism: Marinobacter sp. L-80 (assembly GCF_056859395.1). NCBI lineage: Bacteria > Pseudomonadati > Pseudomonadota > Gammaproteobacteria > Pseudomonadales > Marinobacteraceae > Marinobacter > Marinobacter sp. L-80. The sequence goes on along the minus strand of NZ_JBSXOI010000031.1, from coordinate 13,414 downwards.
TCGATTAATCCTGATCAACTGAGTGATGTGCCCTTAAAGAACCATGAACGATGGATTAAGCAATCACGATGCCGTTTTCTTCGCTGGATGAACAAACTCGACATTGATGATAGGGGTGTTCTGAGCTCAGCAAGTACACTTCTGCGGAAAGTGGCTGACCTATATCAGCGTGACGAAGAGGGACACATGAGCATTGTCCGTTACGCTGCAAAGCTGCTTGGAGCAGAGTATAGGCGCATTGGCACTCCTCATATATCCCAGTTAAAAGCAGGATCTAGGCTTCCCGGATTCAAGGTTGATGCCTCCCCAAATTGTCAGTGGTATCTCTTTGATTCCTTAAGTACGGCTCAATCTCATGCGGCTTTGTGGGGAAAGAAGGTTGAGTACAAGTACTTCGAATCGGCGACACCTATTATTCATGTTGACCTTCACAGACTTGTCGAAGGTAACGAGCTTTTGCGGTCCAAGGTGATCAGCCGGCTGGGTATGAATAGCGCTTGGCAATTCATTGGTTTGTACTGGGGCATAGTTTCGGGTGAACTCGGAGAGAAGCGCTCAGCGGGATTTCGGGATAACTCGCAAATCTACTTCCAGGAAGGCGCTTTAAATCCTTCGTCTTCCTCATAACCAAAGGATACGTTCCGTAACGGACAGGTCGATGTAGTTTCGAGAAACTCTAAGCTATGCCTGATGGCTTCAAATAGGACTTTATATGACCGATGCCACCCAACCCTTATTCAATGATCCATGGTCCTCTCAGGAATATGCTGCACGCTGTGCACTGGATGTCGGGGACAACTGGAAGATTCGCTCTGTTTTCAGAGGGGTTCATCCTATGCTTGAAGACAGGATCATAGAGCTGGAACACGATAAGGCGCTTGAGGACGATCAAAAGTGGGCGGAACTCGACGCCACTTCAGGCCCGGTTGCATGGCTTCCGGAGGGCTGGATTCTGGTGGTGATGTACGATGAGGAAAACCCGCAGGACCTTAAAACAGGCTTCGTGAACGTGGACAAATACATGCGCAAACCGGCCGAGGCGTCCAACGACCACTAATGCAAATTTCAAAACAGATTCAGCAGATTGAAAACGACTGGCGCGATGTGTTGCTAGCGCATGTCGACAACCCGAAAGTCCAAGCTCTGGAAGCCTTCCTTGCTGGCGACTGCCTAGAACATGAGATCTGCCCTCCCCGGGAAGACTGGTTTCGCGCATTTCACACTACCCCACCGGACCAGGTGAAGGTAGTGATTGTCGGGCAAGATCCTTACATGAATGGCGAGGCTACCGGCCTGTCGTTCAGTGTGAAGCCTGGATACAAACTGACCCCATCGGCTCGAAACATCGTCAAAGAGATCACTGGAGTTAGCAAGATCGTTACCTTCCACAATGGCGACTTCTCGGAATGGGCTGAAAATGGCGTTTTGATGCTCAACACCTGCTTAACCACACGCTTTGGACAAGCCGGGGCCCATGGCAAGAAGGGCTGGGAGATTCTTACCGGTGCTGCCATTGATTACTTGGCAACACTCGACCAGCCGATTGTGTATCTTGCGTGGGGACGCTGGGCGCATGATGTTGCGGCTCAAGACCAAAACCCGAACCACCACGTCATTCGAACGTCACATCCGAGCCCTCTTGCTGCAAGCAGGAGCGGCAAAGACTTCCCGGCGTTTCTAGGGTCTGGCTGCTTTGAAGCTGCCAACCAGATACTCTGTTTTAATGGACTGACGCCGGTACAATGGACGGTTCCAGTACAACCTACCACTGAGCCGGAGTCAGCCCAGGAGAGCCTTTTTTGAAGGTGCAGATTAGCGGGAATAAGATCAGACCAGCCAAATGCCCTTTGTGTGAGTCAGCGTTACGCGACTCTCTGGGCTTCCTATTTCCCTGCAAACACTACCCTCTGACCGAGCTTGATAATGCGAGGAACGAGCGGACAAAAAGGGAGCTGCAGAGGAAGGCGCCCAGAGTTTAGACGCCTCCTCTGCCGGTTTTCGATTCAGAAGAAGGAATACTGACGCTTGCCAGTCAGCGTGGTGGGTACAGGCGCAGACTTCTTGTTTTCGTCTCCAATGATCGGATCCCACTTATCCCGCTCTACCTGGATGATTAGGTTGTCACGGGTTTTGTATTCTGGATCCGGATCCAGCAAGCGGAAAAGGGTTATGTAATAGCCGCAGAATTTCACCTTCACCGGATCGCCGGATTCTTCAACCCAGCCTTCAAACGGGCCAGGGTCGTGAGCCTTCAGACCCTTGATGAACTTTTCCTTGAACGCGGAATAATCCATCGAAGGAACGAGGGTCCGGGCGAAATGTTGGAGCGGCTTATTGATCTTGCGCTCTCTCTTGTTTCCCGGGGTTTTAAATATCACCGGGCGCAGATAATCGTAGACAACCTGCATAATTCCACTGACGCGGTGACTGAGCATCTCTCGATGCGCCCTGAAAATCGCCTTGGTCGTGGGATTGTTCTTGATCCGGTACCAGAGATGAGCTCCGAGACTAACCACGAGATGACGCGGCACTTCCCTTTGAGTCATATCATCGTATATATCAATGTGCGAGAGCAGTCGGAAATGAGCTTCACTCAGATAGTGTGTGCTCTCATCCAAGTTGAAGAACTTCATGAACTTACTGTTTTGTACGTCGTCGACTTTGACATCAAAACGGGTACTTTCCATGGCCCGGATCGCATTGTATATCCGGCGCTGATTCTTCGTGTTGGATGGATGCTCCAGCTCCATCAGATCCGCTATTTCCACGGTATCTATGGGAAACGCATTCTCCAACTGATTCACATCACCACCGACTTCTGCAAGGCGTACTTCGATTAAACCAGCAATTTGCGTCAAAAGCGCCCGCATAACCGGCTTATCGCTCCAGGTGAGAAGGCGGTCACCATTGGTCTGCGTTGATGTCTCAATGGTCACCATCTCATTCTGGAACGTCAGCTGTGTCACCATGAAGTTGTCGGGCACGTCTTCCCAGCTGGAACGAGGCATGCAGCGATCAAGAATACCGAAGAAGAAATTCTCACTGCGTGGGGTGGCCCCTTCGAGGGACTTTAGATATTGAGTATTGCTTTCCCGTATTCTCTGGCTTCGGGCAATGGGGTTTCGTTTCTTCCTGGCACTTGTTTCGATCTTTTGGTCAACGGACTGTTTGACGGAGGTGTAGTCCCTCAGGCGCCAGAGTCTACGCTTCCTGCTATTGTGCCCGTACTTCCGAAAAGCACCATCGAAAACACCGTAATCATTGAGCGTTCTGCCATAACGGTCGATCGAAGGCCGTGAGCTGGCGATCTTTCTGGCCTTTAGCTCTTCCACCAGTTCCACAGAGGTAACGATGGAGCTGCCATGTTTTTCAGCTGCATCAAATAGAGCTGCCAAAAACTGAATCTCACGCGGATTCAGTGGTAGCTCCAGGTAATCCTGTCTTTCCGCAACAGAATATTCCGGCACCTCGAAGTGGGTACCCGTGGTGTCATCTTGTGTGGCTTTGCTCATGAGTGCCTTTAGACCTATCTATGGTGCAAAGGATCGACGTATTTTGAGCAGCATAGCGGGTTTTTTTTGAGTGTCAAACTTTTCTAAAGGTGAAAGTTAAAATATCTAATTTGGTCACAATCCAAAGGTGGTTATGACAGGAAATTTCGTCTAATTCGGGTACTGATCGAATGGAAATGGAGCCCATTCGGGACGGGTTTAAGCGAGCCAACGCGCTTAATACGTTATTACTACGTTATGATACGTTATCAGTTATAGGGGAAATCAGGCGCAAGCTTTAAAAACGGATTTTCCATAAATTTCAATATTTTGAAGCGCAAAAAAAGATCTGGGATTTCGTTATCCACAAGCTGCTTACACCATTTTTTGTTCTGCTTACACCATTTTAAGCTGCTGCTTACACCACTTTTTTCTGCTGCTTACACCATTTTCTTTGCTGCTTACACCATCAATCCACAAGTCCCTGGCCTGGGCACTATTCCATACCCGTAATCGCCCCATTTAGCTTGTCCGAGACGGACGGTTTATTTTATTGAAACGAAAGGCAAGCAAAAATTGCCCTTGGTTGGTGTATTTTAATGTCTATATATGAGCAGCAGGTATCGAACAAATCCCTGCATATCACGAGGTTGGTGAATTTCTACGTCTATATTTGAGCAGCACGCCATGGTGAATTTTGAGGGCTATATATGAGCACCAAACAGGGTGTTTTCAGGAGCCTGTGGTGATTTTCTGATGCTATATGTGAGCAGTTGTAACCAGGGATCGAAGATCTCGCCGCGCTAGCGGGGCCTTTTAAGGCCGGGGATTAATCGAGGTGATTTTCGATGTCTATATATGAGCAGCAGTATTCCATTTATTATCAATGGCTTAGATGTAACGCTTAAGTCTTGATCAACGTTTAAGCTCCTCATGGCGTGGCTTACACCCCGGTCAGGCCCTAGCATCAACTCCTCACCTGCTGCTTACACCACTTTTTGAGAGGCAATGCTGCTGCTTACACCATACGAGCAACGGTGATTCTGCCGCTTCCACCACCGGAACTCAGTAATAACAGGGGTTTGCGCCTGTCCGTGTCAATCGATCTGCTGCTTACACCTTTTTGATGAGCTGGTGATCTGCTGCTTACACCACTCTGAGCTCGGTTGATTCTGCTGCTTACACCACCGGAAACCCGTAATAACAGGGGTTTGTGCCTGTTCATGGTCAATCGATCTGCTGCTTACACCATTTTCCGAGGTGCAATCCTGCTGCTTACACCATTCTGAGTACCGGTGATTCTGTTGCTTACACCACTGAAATTCAGCAACGACGGGTGTTCTCGCCCGTTTGCGAACAATGACCCTGCTGCTTACACCATTTTGATGAGCTGGTGTTCTGTTGCTTACACCAGTTTCACCTGGCCCCTATGTGCTGCTTACACCATTCTGATTGCGGTTGATTCTGCTGCTTACATCACCGGAGCCCAGTAACGACGGGAGTTTCACCCGCTTTTTGGGTAATCACCCTGCTGCTTACACCATTTTGATGAGCAATCTGCCCCCTGAATGGCGAAAAATTTCAATTTTTTTTCGTGCTGCTTACACCACAGAAAATACTGCTATCAGCGGCTTTATCCCGAATTTATGGTGCAAAAGGCCAACAAATATTGAGCAGCATGACTATTAAGGCTTGTCATGAAACTGCCGTGCCGTCTAAATTATGAAGCCATAACAACAGGTTTGTAGGCGCTGTTGGATGAGCTACCAGGCTACCGGCACCTCAGTAGAAGCAACACAGGCACTTCCGTTAGACGAAGGAACGTTCAGATGGCTTATTAACTGACAGGCAAAAAAAAACCTGAAGTTGGCGCTTCAGGTTTTTCTCAAAATTAGATCTGCGAATTGGCGTTCGCAGCAGTTACCCAAGCTTTGATCAAGAGCAACCTCAACACCTCCGATCTTAGCTTGCGGGTACCTTTTGTGCAACTGAAAAAGGACTTGCATGCATTCCCTGTGCATCAAACAATGCCAGCCATCCTGGCAAGGAAGGGGTTTATAGATGGGCGCCTACGTGCCTATCCACTACCCCTCCGCCCTATCCAGGGCATTTGGCGAGGCACCCTATTTCCCCCGCTGCTCATACAACAAGACTGCGGTATTCAGTCGACCCCGCCATTTAGCGTTCGACTATCCCTACATGCAGGTGAACAGGAAAGATCTGAGAAGCTGGCTTGTCTTCGATCTTGACCACGCCGGCGACTGGCTCTGGGAATCCGAACAATTCCCCGCTCCGAACCTGATTGTCCGGGATCCTAAGTCTGGATCGAGCCATTGGTTTTACGCCATCGAGCCAGTACGGACAGGCCCGGATTCCCGGCCGGCTCCGCAGCGGTTCATGAAATCAGTGTATCGGGCCATGCGCTCCCGTATTGGCGCGGATATCGATTATGCCGGCGGGCCAGTTGCGAAAACGCCAGGCCATCCGCAATGGGAAACCCTGGAACTGCATAGTCATATCTATTCGCTTGGCGAGCTGGCGGACTTCCCTTTCTTTGACGATTACCAATCCCAGCAACCACCCCCATGGTCAAACAAAGATTGCGACACGCTTGATCAGGACCGTTCGCAACTGGAATCCCGACACGTTTCCCTATTCCTAAGCCTCCAGCGAATAGCCTTCTCGGCTGTCTGGTCATTCCGCTGCCAGGGCTCTCGAGCGTTCCCGCGGTTTTATGACCATCTCCTCTCGCAGGCCCATGGATTAAACCGGTTCAGCACCATGGGGTATGCAAAGGGGAATCTTCCGACCTCTTCTCTGAAATCGACCGTTAAAAGTGTGAGCCGCTGGGTATGGGATAACTATTACGCCAGTTCCCGCCCGAATACTGGGATCATGAATCTCGACCCTTCCCTCCCTCAGAAGGAACGTCAGCGCTTATCCGCACTGCGCACGCACGCTTTACGAGCCAATGCGACAAAACAGCGAATAGGGACAGCTGTTCGGACGCTTTATGCACAAGGATCCAAAATCAGCTTCTCCGCCATTGCCCGTGAATCAGGCTTGTGCAGACAAACGGTATCGAAATACCGCGAGGCAATTACCACGGCCTTATCCACGTTAGACAAACCTTCGGGATCCATTCCTGATCGAGCTGCCGGGAGCGATCAACGCCGGGAAACCGGACTTGTTAATTTTGGTGCACATCAGGTAACTACCAGTTTGGGCCTTCTGACAGTCGAAGTCTTTAACGGGTTTAAGTTGGCCTTCGCAGATGGAAAAGATAAAACGGTGAGTACCGTGATATTTCCGAAGTGCCGTAGTGGACCATGACACTGAACTATGACTGTACGATCACTGTGCAAATTCATACCAAGTCTCCAATAGTGTGGATTTGTTAGTCACTTACGGAGCCCCGGGGTAAAGTTATCCACAGGGTTACGCACAAATTCTGTGGATGAAATCTTTCTGGAATTTACCGTTTATCTGAGTAATATTTTCAAGGGAACCAAGCCCCTTTTGGAGTTGATCATGACGGCACCGCTTAATGCCCTTTCCAGAAAAGCGTTCGAATTTCGTAGCCAGAGAGGGCTAAAAGGAGGAGTGGTTTTGATCTATGAGGGCCAGGCCTACGGTTGGAAAGATGGTCTGCGCGACGCAGAACATGAGAAGCCTGGGGCTATTGCTGTCGATGAAAATGGAGTGGTGTTTATTGCCGAGGGTGGGAGCGAATATTCTGGCGCTAAGGCATGGGCGCTCCACCCTCAACACATGGCCTAAACGGCAATCTTTAAGTTAGAAATCAGTCGGTAAGCCTCTGAAGAAGTACTGACAAATTCAGTTTGAATATCCCGAGACAGGTAGATCTCTTTGAGGTCCTGAAGGACCTGAGGCTTTACATGAGATCCGACAATTACTACCTGCAATCTCATCCCGTTGTTTGCTGACCACCAGTTCAGATCCGCAATTCTCTTTCGTGTTTTGGAAGCTTTTAAGCTGCTCAGATCTTTCCTAGAACTGACAAACTGGGATAGATCTACAACCTTCACCCAGTCGTGGCACATCCTCTTTTCTACCATTGCTTTGTACGCAGCTTCGTAGTCCAGGAAGCTGATCCCTTCCCACGTCGACAGAGATGTTATCCAGAGGGTGTTTTGTTCCCACGAAATCATGTTTTTTCCTGTGTTGCTTCGTTGGTGAGCATTGCCCAAGAAATCAAACTGCTAGTTCAACTTTCCTTGAGTTTCAAATGATGCGATTATCCGTATAATAAAATTATTTAAGCCACTTACCAAGTGAGTACTTTCATTGTGAGAAAACAATTTGCGGCATCGCTTCTTGCTGTCACCGTAATGGCTGGATGCAGCAGCACCCCATCTGGTACGACTGGAACAAGTGACGGATTGATCACCACATACCGAACCGGTGACGTTCCTTTCAGTTATCCCGAATCGCTTCTCACGGGCTATAACAGCCGCGAATGCCTGAAGTGGTCAAACAGCAACATCATTGCGACAGACAAGTTATTCCTCTTCAACGCCGCAGGAATGACACCAAACCAGTCCGAGACGCTCGCCACCAGGCTTGACGCTGAAATCACCAAGCTGTCTACGTCGTTAGACTGGGCCCCGTATCGTTGGCTCGATAGCCTTCCAGTGATCAACGAGCCCAATGGGGCGGCATTGTTTGCCGACTCGCTTGTTACGCTCGATAGACAGGTTGGCACTGCGCGAGTTTCATCGGATGCTTCAAAATCTCGAAGTGGCGAGCCGCCGGCAGGCAAGAAATCATTGTTTGTAAGTCAGATGACCAAAGAGGTCGACGTTCTTGATTACGTCTTGCCAGGCTTCAAGTCGGTCAATGATTGGCGAGCTCCCTCACACCACGTTTATAAGCATTATTTGAAGTTGCCCAGGCCAGAGCGTGTTGAAGCGGTGCGCCGGTTCAATCAGATGTCCGCCTTTGATGCTATGACCGATTCCTTCGAGATTCTTCCCGGCCGTCTACTGGTATGTGTCTACCGGGAACAGACGCACTTGTCTGAATCCGAAAGTCACGACATGGGCATCAACATCAAAGCTGGCGCCTCTGATCAAGCTATCCGCACGGCACTGGTTGGCGCTTACCAGGCGGCCCGGACCCGAGCCTATGGCCAGCTCGAAGATCTGGTACCGGAGTGGTTTCTGACCGGTCAGCGTGTTTTCCATGGGGGTGAGCGCATTGCTGATCTGGACGAAGCACTGTACAACAGCCCTATCAATTCCCATGGCAGCGCTTACGCCAAGAAGCCGGACAACTACCCTGCCCTTGCCGGACTAGCCTACCGCTATCTAGGTGAAGCCAATGAGATGTCGTTAATCGCGAGCTTGCTTGATGCGGTGCGCTATCGAGATATGCCGAAAGTTGGTGTTGATAGCCAGCATCCTGAGCGCTTTTTTAATGAGGCGTTTAACGATCGCATGAAAGCCTTGGATGGCGGCCCACTAACACTTCGCGGTTTCGATTACGGTTGGAATGGCTTTGTCGGCGAGCTGCTCCAAACTCGCTAACTTGACTTTATATTGATGTTATTTTATTATTTAAAGGGTTAGGTCCATACAGGAGAGAAGAATGAATCGTTCAATTTTTGCAGTTGGTTTTTCAGTTGTCCTTGCCGCGTGCGGCGGGGGCGGTGGCGGCGGTGGTACCGTGGAAACGCCAGTCACTCCCGGCGATGGTATTGTCGAGGCAGATCACTTGCCTGCAATCAACGCCGATTATGCAGCCAACCTCTCTATCACGGGCTCCGGGGTAACCGTCGCGGTTATTGATTCCGGCGTAAACGTTGCTCATGAGGAGTTTTCAGGCAAGACACTCAATCAGAACAGCGGCTCTTTCTCTGATCCTGCCAGCGTCTACACCCAGCAGGAAATTCAGGACATGGGCATTTCTGGCAACGACTTCAACGATGCCATCAGAACCGGTGACCAGGAAGATGTTCAAGGTCATGGCACTCACGTTACCAGTCAACTCTGGGGCGAAAATGTTGGTGTTGCGCCGGGTGTCGACCTGCTAATGCTCGATGTTTATGAGCAGTTCAGTCCGAATTCCGTCACTGCAAAGGGTCTCATCGAAGACCTGAACGGTTGGGGTGTAGATTTTGCCAATGCCTCTTTGACTGGTGTCGACTACTTCGAAAATAGCCAGTTTCGCGATGAGCGGCCGACATTTGCTCCGCTGGAGCAAAACGACATTGGCTGGATCGTTGCCGCTGGTAACTTCGGGCTGGACATGACTGAAGTCTTTGTCACCAACCCGATCGATTGTGGCGCTCTCACTCAAGAACAGCGCGATGCGAATCTGGTCTGCACTTTCATTTTTGACGCAACGACCGTTGATCTGCTGGTGAAGGATACAGGGCTGGCGGAGCAGACGCTTTGGGTTGGCGCAGTTGACGATGAGACTTTCGAAATCTCTGAGTTTACGCTTTCTGGCGGAATTGCAGCCGGCTCTAATGTCCCGGGTTCAGATCCTGACATTCAGGCTCGCTGGATTTCTGCCCCAGGCACGCAAATCAATGGTCCGTTCTTTGATAACAACACGGACTACATCAACGTATCTGGCACGTCCCAGGCGGCGCCTATGGTGACTGGTGCAGCGGCACTGGTTAAGAGTCAGTTCCCGACTCTGAGCAATGCTGCCGTCCTGCAGATTCTTCTGGATACCGCCGACAGCAGCTTCGCAGGCTACGACGTTACCCAGCACGGCCAGGGTGTCCTCGATATTGAGGCGGCCCTCCAGGTTAATCCTGCTGACTACGTTGACCCCATTTAAGCTGGGGGATGAAAGGGAAAAGCGCTCAACTGAGCGCTTTTCTTGTTTCTGGGGCTTGGAAATCTGGACTTAGTAGTCCGATTACGACGATCTGCAAACACAAATACCGGTGAATTTAATAAAACAATCTGGTACATTTGCAAAGTTGTTTGATTGACTTAACAAGAGTCACATGCATGGACTTGTACCTCTGTGAAAAACCGAAAGTTGGCCGGGCCCTGGCGAGCATCCTCAAGGCCAACGATCGCAAAGAAGGCTACGCCACCGATGGCGGCCAGATCTACGTAACTTGGGCGGTTGGCCATATTCTGGAGGTTTTCGAACCCGCCGAGTATGACGAGAAGTGGAAACGATGGGATGTTCAGCACCTCCCTATCCTTCCACAACAGTTCCAGATGAAGGTAAAGCCCAGCTTCAAGAAACAGTACGACGTCGTTGAGAAGCTGCTCAAGAAAGCCACAACGGTTTACATCGCTACAGACATCGACCGCGAGGGTGAATCGATTGCGCGGGAACTCATGGACCGTGCCGGCTATTGGGGAACAACTTACCGGGTTCCGATCGCCTCACTGGATCCTGTCAGCATTCGTGAAGCCTTGAACGATATCCGGCCGGGCGAAGAGACCTACAACCTCTATTTGGCAGCCATCGGCCGGACTCATGCTGACTGGCTTATTGGCATGAACTTCAGTCGGCTTGCCAGTTTGACGGCACAGGCTGCTGGAAGCCGGGAGTCGTTACCCGTTGGCCGGGTTCTGACGGCTATTGTTGCCCTTGTTGCTTTCCATGATGAACGTCGGAAGAACTTTGTCCCGCATGATTACTTCACGATCGACGTAACCGGTGATTTTGCCAAAGGCAGTTTGAAGGCAAACTGGATTCCACCTCGCTCAATCACTGACGATGGCGGGCGCTGTGTTGACCAGGCGTATGCTCAAAAGCTGGCGGCTCAACTGAGATCCGCACCAATCACGGTCGTGGATGTAAAAACACGGGAGACGTCCAAAAAACCGCCTCTACCCTTTGATATGACCTCGCTGCAGCAATATTGCGCTAACCGCTGGGGATATTCAGCTTCAAAAACCCTGAAGGCGGCACAAGAGCTGTATGAGACGCACACCCTGATTACTTACCCGCGCTCTGATTGCAAGTATCTTCCTGACTCCCAGTTTCCTCAGGTGCAATCGATACTTGATGCGTTGGTAGAGGGTGATGCCGGGCTGGCGGACAAAGCGGCTCTGGCCGACTCCTCCAAGAAGCCCATGGCTTACAACACGTCAAAGGTCGGCGCCCACCACGCGATCATTCCAACAACCAAAGTTGGCGATTTTAAAGCGCTACCCGAGGCCGAGAAGAATGTATTTGACGCGGTTCGCCTGAGGTTTATTGCCCAGTTCTGTGAAGACCAGGTGGATAAGGTCACCAAGATCAATCTTGAAGCTGTGGGACAGAAATTCCTCGCATCAGGCAAGGTTCCAGTATCCCCGGGGTGGGCAGCTGTCTATGGAAACGACCCTGAGGCATGCGACCCCAAGGACGACAAAGACGACGAGGAAACAGACAGCACCAAGCAAAAACTGCCTTCCCTCGAGACCGGTGATCAAGGGACCGTCTCCGAGGCATTACTCCAAAGTAAAAAGACTCAACCGCCGAAGCCTTTCACTGAAAGCACGCTTCTCGGTGCAATGAACAACGTCTCCCGTTTTGTAGATGAGCCTGAGCTCAAGAAGATTTTGGACGAAAAAGACGGCATCGGCACCCAGGCCACCAGAGCTGGGATTCTTGATAACGCTTTCCGTTACGGCTATCTCCAGCGCAAAAAGAAACAGATTGTGGCTACGGACAAGGCTTACGGGATGCTGAAGATTGTTCCCCCGGCCCTTGCCTCCCCAGGTATGACGGCCGGCTGGGAAAAGCAGCTGGATAAGATTGCCGCCGGCGAACTTTCGCTCGAAGAGTTCGAACAGAAAATCGTCAACTGGATGACCAAGTTGGTTGCTGCCGGAAAAGAGAAGATTGCCAATAATGATCTGGGTTCTGCCGCTACTGACTTTGCAGAGAAGGCGGAGGAATCGAATCATCAATGTTTCGAATGCTCTGCCCCACTGAAACGAATTCCCGGCAAGAACGGTTATTTCTGGGGATGCCAGGATCGTGAGAAGTGTGGTGCCACGTTCCCAGACGCCCGCGGCAAGCCAAAGAAACGAGAGAAACAGCCGGATAACGCGCCAGAGTGCCCCGACTGCGGAAAGGCCATGCGCATGCGGACATCCAAGAAAGGTAAAGGAAAAGGGCCTTCGAAATTTTGGGGATGCAGTGGCTTCCCAGAGTGTAAATCCACCATGGAATTTAAAGGATAAAAACCCCTTGCAATATACACCGCGCAAGGTGTATTATTAGGTTTCTGGTTAGGAATTCACATGAGTATTTTTCAGGTTAGGAAAGAGGTATAAATTATGGCCCGTGGAGTGAATAAAGTCATACTTATCGGGAACTTAGGTCAAGATCCTGATACTAGATACACCCCAAACGGCAACGCTGTGGTGAATCTAAATCTTGCAACTGACGAAAGCTATAAAGATCGTCAGACCGGTCAGCTGGTACCGAAAACTGAGTGGCATCGTGTGGTGATGTTCGGGAAGATCGCCGAGGTTGCCGGGCAGTACTTGCGCAAGGGATCGAAGGTCTACATCGAAGGCAAACTTCAAACGCGGAAGTGGCAGAACAAGGAAGGCCAGGATGTTTACACGACAGAGGTTGTAGTGGATATCAACGGCCAGATGCAGATGCTGGACACTCGGGGTTCGGATCAGGGCGCTCCTGCAGGTCGCTCCCAGTCTTCCGGTAACGGTCCAGTGGGCGGTCAGCAGAACAATGCACCGGCGCAATCAGGCGGCTACAGCAATCAGCCTTCACAAGGCAGTATGCCTGAGCCTGTGGATGACTTTGACGATGACATACCGTTCTAGGTGCGCCGTTTTGCTAGGTAAATCAAGCGCTTACGGCATTCGTGCTACAAGTATAGGCTGTTGGTAGGCCTATTGCAAACCTGACTTATCCTCGCCCAGTAATGGGCTTGAACCTCGAAAGAGGGAGGGGAGTGCAGCATG
>NZ_JBSXOI010000030.1:0-19294 GCF_056859395.1 Marinobacter sp. L-80 | reverse complement strand
TTGCGAACTGCCGGAAGGTGTGGAAATGGTTATGCCGGGTGACAACGTCAAGATGAGTGTTACCCTGATTGCTCCGATCGCCATGGAAGATGGCCTGCGCTTCGCGATTCGTGAAGGCGGCCGTACCGTTGGTGCCGGCGTGGTCTCCAAGATCATCGAGTAATCTTCTCGTTTGATCAGGAAAAAGGGGCTGATTCTTCAGCCCCTTTTTCTGTTTCAGCCGCAAAGCCAGCCTGACCCGGTCAACCAGTATTGCTGTTGACAGGGTTGGGTATTATGCATACAATGCGGCTCCTTTTTTTGAAGGTCGGCTAACTAGTAGCTGCTACGAGTGGAGTTTGGTGCATCATGCAAAGCCAAAAAATTCGAATCCGGTTGAAGGCGTTTGATTATCGCCTGATCGACCAGTCCACGCAGGAGATCGTCGATACCGCCAAGCGGACCGGCGCTCAGGTGCGTGGCCCTATCCCTCTGCCGACGCGGAAGGAAAAGTACACCGTATTGATCTCTCCGCACGTCAACAAGGACGCGCGCGATCAGTATGAAATTCGTACGCATAAGCGTTTGCTCGACATCGTTGAGCCGACGGAAAAGACAGTAGATGCTCTGATGAAACTGGACCTGGCAGCAGGTGTAGACGTTCAGATCAGCCTCGGCTAATACCGCCCGGTATTAGTCTGTGTAACTGTCATAAGGCCATAGAGGGTGAGAGCCCCGTACACTTAAGAGGTGAAACATGGCAATTGGTGTTGTCGGTCGTAAGGCCGGTATGACCCGTATTTTTACGGAAGATGGGCAGGCGCTGCCCGTAACGGTAATTGAGGTTGAGCCCAACCGCATTACCCAACTGAAAACTCTTGAAAGCGATGGCTACCGCGCCGTTCAGGTGACTGTCGGTACTCGTCGTTCCTCTCGTGTTACCAAGAGCGAAGCGGGCCACTTTGCCAAGGCGGGTGTTGAAGCCGGTCGTGGTATGTGGGAATTCCGTCTTGCCGATGGCGAAGGTGAGGATCTGGCCGCCGGTGGCGAGATTACGGCTTCTGTATTCGAAGACGGTCAGGTGGTAGATGCCATCGGCCAGTCCAAGGGTAAGGGCTTCCAGGGCGGTGTTAAGCGCTGGAACTTCTCCATGCAGGATGCCACTCACGGTAACTCTCTGTCTCACCGTGCTCCGGGTTCCATTGGTCAGAACCAGACTCCGGGCAAGGTATTCAAGGGCAAAAAGATGGCGGGCCAGATGGGTAATGCTCAGGTAACTGTGCAGAACCTGAAAATTGTCCGTGTCGACGCCGAGCGCAACCTGCTGCTGGTAAGTGGTGCCGTTCCCGGCGCAACTGGCGGCGATGTTGTCATCAAGCCTGCAGTTAAAGCCTGAGGAGCGGTGCGATGGAATTGACTATTACAGGTAGCGGCAAGGGAATTTCTGTTTCCGACGCTGCATTCGCCAAAGATTTTAACGAGTCGCTGGTTCACCAGGTAGTGACTGCCTACATGGCAGGCGCCCGCCAGGGTACCAAGGCTCAGAAAACGCGTTCCGAAGTAAGCGGTGGCGGTAAGAAGCCATGGCGCCAGAAGGGCACCGGTCGTGCCCGTGCCGGTACTATCCGTAGTCCGATCTGGCGCTCCGGTGGCGTTACCTTTGCAGCTAAGCCTCGCGGCTTTGAGCAGAAGGTAAACCGCAAAATGTACCGCGCAGCGATGCGCTCCATTTTTTCCGAGCTGGTTCGCCAAGAGCGTCTGGTTGTTGTTGACGACATGAACGTTGACAGCCCGAAGACCAAGGCATTCAACGCCAAGCTGAAGGATATCGGTGTGACCAATGCGCTGATTCTGTCCGACAACGTCGAACAGAACCTGCATCTGGCCTCACGCAACATTCCGCACGTTGACGTGCGTGATATTGCCGGTCTGGATCCGGTTAGCCTGGTTGCCTTCGAGAAGGTCGTTGTGACCGTTCCCGCTCTGAAGAAGATCGAGGAGATGCTGGGATGAATCAGGAACGTATTTACAAGGTCCTGCTTGGGCCGCACGTATCGGAAAAAGCGTCTCTGGCAGCAGAGCGTGGTCAGGTAGTGTTTCGTGTAGCACCTGATGCCACCAAGCCCGAGATCAAAAAAGCCGTTGAGCAGCTGTTCAACGTCACCGTAGAAGGTGTTCAGGTTCTGAACCGTAAGGGTAAGCTCAAGCGCACTATCCGCGGGTTCGGCAAGCGTAATGACATTCGTAAGGCTTACGTAAAGCTGGCAGAAGGTCAGGACATCGATTTTCTGGATGTGGAATAAGGTAAAGGGGTCGTAATATGCCGATCGTCAAAACCAAACCAACATCTGCCGGACGCCGTCACGTTGTAAAGCTTTACAACCCGGATCTGCACACTGGGCGCCCCTACGAGCCGTTGGTAGAAAGAAAGAACAAGACGGGTGGTCGTAACAATGTAGGCCGCATCACAACCCGTCACACGGGTGGTGGCCACAAGAAGCACTACCGTGTCATCGATTTCAAGCGGACCAAAGATGGTATCCCGGCGACTATTGAGCGCCTGGAATACGATCCGAACCGCTCTGCGCACATTGCACTGTTGAAGTATGCCGATGGCGAGCGTCGTTACATCATCGCTCCCAAGGGTATGCAGATCGGTGATCCTGTGCGCTCCGGTATCGACGCGCCAATCAAGGTGGGTAGCACGCTGCCGCTCCGGAATATTCCGGTCGGTTCTGTGATCCACTGCGTCGAACTCAAGCCTGGCAAAGGTGCACAGCTGGCTCGCTCTGCGGGCGCATCCGTACAGCTGGTTGCCCGGGAAGGTGCTTATGCCACCATCCGCCTGCGCTCAGGTGAAATGCGTAAGGTGCTTGTTGACTGTCGCGCAACGTTGGGTGAAGTGTCCAACAGCGAACACAGCCTCAAGCAGCTTGGTAAAGCGGGTGCATCACGTTGGCGCGGCAAACGGCCAACAGTACGTGGTGTTGCTATGAACCCAGTTGACCACCCACATGGTGGTGGTGAAGGGCGTACCTCTGGCGGGCGTCACCCGGTTACTCCGTGGGGTGTTCCGACCAAAGGGCATAAGACTCGTAAGAACAAGCGTACTGACAAAATGATAGTACGTCGTCGTTCGGCCAAGTAAACGACTACATAGAGGTAATTGCTGTGCCACGTTCTTTGAAGAAAGGTCCTTTTATAGACCTGCATCTGTTGAAGAAGGTCGAGGCAGCTCTGGAAGCTAACGACAAGCGGCCGATCAAAACCTGGTCCCGCCGGTCGACAGTCTTTCCGGAGATGGTAGGCCTGACCATTGCAGTCCACAACGGCAAGCAGCACGTGCCGGTTTATGTCACCGAAGATATGGTTGGACATAAGCTGGGTGAGTTCGCGGCAACGCGTACTTATCGTGGTCATGCGGCCGACAAGAAAGCTAAACGCTGATTCTGAGGTAATCAAAATGGAAGTAGCAGCCAAGTATAAGGGCGCTAACCTCTCAGCTCAGAAAGCACGTCTTGTCGCTGACCAAGTACGTGGCAAGGCTGTTGAGGATGCCCTGAACATTCTGACTTTCAGCCCGAAGAAGGCGGCGGTCGTGATCAAGAAAGCTCTTGAGTCCGCCATCGCCAACGCTGAGCATAACGAAGGTCTGGACGTTGACGAACTGCGGGTTTCCACCGTGATGGTGGATGAGGGTCCGACGCTCAAGCGAATCAAAGCTCGAGCCAAGGGGCGCGCTGACCGTATTTTCAAGCGCACCTGCCATATCACCGTCAAGGTCGCCGACAAGTAGGAGATGCTCAGATGGGTCATAAAGTAAATCCAACCGGCATTCGCCTGGGTGTGATCAAAGAGCACAACTCAGTCTGGTATGCCGACAAAAAGGAATACTCCAAGAACCTGCTGAATGATATTCAGGTTCGCGAGTTCCTCGACAAGCGTCTGGTTAAGGCGTCTGTCAGCAAGATTGTGATCGAGCGCCCTGCTCAGAACGCCCGTATCACGATCCATACTGCCCGTCCCGGTATTGTTATCGGTAAGAAGGGTGAAGATGTTGATCGTCTGCGTCGCGAAGTCAGCGATATGATGGGTGTGCCTGTGCACATCAACATCGAAGAAGTCCGCAAGCCGGACCTCGATGCCCGCCTGGTAGCGCAAAACGTTGCCGGCCAGCTGGAGCGTCGTGTGATGTTCCGTCGCGCTATGAAGCGTGCGGTCCAGAACGCCATGCGCCAGGGTGCCAAGGGTATCAAGATCCAGGTTGGCGGTCGTCTCGGGGGTGCTGAAATCGCGCGTTCCGAGTGGTATCGCGAAGGTCGTGTTCCGCTGCACACACTGCGTGCAGATATTGATTACGCAACCTACGAAGCGCATACCACTTACGGCGTAATCGGCGTCAAGGTATGGATCTTCAAAGGTGAGATTCTTGGTGGTATGGAGCAGGTCCGTGCTGACAAGAAAGCCTCTGGGAAGAAAGGTTCTAAGTAAAGGGGCACTCTTATGCTGCAACCAAAACGCACCAAATTCCGCAAGGTAATGAAAGGCCGTAACACCGGTCTTGCTCACCGCGCCAACAAGGTGAGCTTCGGTGAATACGGATTGAAGGCTACGAGCCGTGGGCGTATAACTGCGCGCCAGATTGAGGCAGCGCGTCGTACCATGACTCGTCGCATCAAGCGAGGCGGTAAGATCTGGATCCGGGTATTCCCGGACAAGCCGATCACCGGAAAGCCGCTTGAAGTTCGAATGGGTAAAGGTAAGGGTTCTGTCGAGTATTGGGTGGCTGAAATCCAGCCTGGCCGTATGCTCTACGAGATGGAAGGTGTTTCCGAGGAAATCGCTCGTGACGCATTCACTCTCGCGGCGGCCAAACTGCCGGTACAGACCACCTTTGTAACGAGGACGGTGATGTGATGAAAGCAACAGAGCTGCGTGAAAAGTCAGTCGAGGAGCTGAACAAAGAGCTGATCGACCTCCTGAAGGAGCAGTTCAACCTGCGCATGCGTAAGGCGACAGGTCAGCTGAATCAGTCTCACCTTCTCGGCAAGGTGAAGCGCGACATCGCTCGCGTGAAAACAGTATTGAACGAAAAGGCAGGACAGTGACATGACCGAAGCTACCCAAACTGCCAGAACTCTGAGCGGCAAGGTCGTGAGCAACAAGATGGAGAAGTCCATCGTGGTGCTGGTCGAGCGTCAGGTGAAACACCCGCTGTACGGTAAGTACATGAAGCGTTCAACCAAGATCCACGCTCACGATGAGAGCAATCAGTGCAACATCGGTGACACTGTGACCATTCAGGAAACCCGTCCGGTCTCCAAGACCAAGAGCTGGGCCCTGGTGGAAGTCACTGAACGTGCATCCAAGGTGTAATTCGCCCGGAGAACAACCATGATTCAGACTCAAACAATGCTTGAAGTCGCGGATAACAGCGGTGCGCGTCAGGTGATGTGCATCAAGGTCCTGGGCGGTTCACATCGGCGTTATGCCAGCGTAGGGGATATCATCAAGGTGACCGTCAAGGAAGCCATCCCCCGCGGTAAAGTGAAGAAAGGCCAGGTCCTGAAAGCTGTCGTGGTACGCACCCGCAAGGGTGTTCGCCGTCCCGACGGTTCGCTGATCCGTTTCGACGGAAACGCGGCGGTACTTCTGAACAATCAGGACGCACCGATTGGTACCCGTATCTTCGGACCGGTTACCCGTGAACTGCGTAATGAAAAGTTCATGAAGATTATCTCACTGGCACCCGAAGTACTTTAAAGGACCAGAGGCCGGTTATGAAAAAGATCAAACGAGATGACGAAGTAATCGTCACCACGGGGAAAGATAAAGGCAAACGTGGTAAAGTCCTGAAGGTTCAGGACGATGGCCGCATGGTGGTTTCTGGGATCAATATGATCAAGAAGCACACCAAGCCGAACCCGATGCTGGGCTCCCCAGGTGGCATCGTCGAAAAAGAAGCACCTATCCAGGCTTCCAACGTGGCTATTTTTAATCCGCAGACCGGCAAAGCCGATCGTGTAGGCTTCCAGATCAAGGAAGACGGCGCGAAAGTGCGGATCTTCAAGTCCACGAATGAAGCTGTCGATAACCAGTAAGCGGTGGTGGTTACGATGCTTAACATGAAAGAGCAGTACAGTAAGGAAGTGGTACCCGCCCTGCAGAAAGAGTTCAGCTACAAGAACATCATGCAGGTGCCGCGTATCGAAAAGATCACCCTTAACATGGGTGTCGGCGAAGCGGTTGGTGACAAGAAGCTGATTGAGAATGCTGTGGCGGATCTCGAGCGCCTGGCAGGTCAGAAAGCGGTTGTTACCAAGGCTCGTAAATCCGTCGCGGGTTTCAAAATCCGTGAAGGTTGGCCTATCGGTTGTAAAGTTACCCTGCGCGGCGAGCGTATGTGGGACTTCTTTGATCGTCTGGTTCACATTGCGGTTCCCCGCATTCGTGACTTCCGCGGTCTGAATCCCAAATCGTTCGACGGTCGCGGTAACTACAGCATGGGTGTGCGTGAGCAGATCATTTTCCCCGAGATCGAGTACGACAAAGTCGACAAGATCCGTGGTCTGGATATCACCATTACCACCACTGCCGGTACCGACGATGAAGGTCGCGAACTGTTGAAAGCCTTTGGCTTTCCGTTCAAGAAATAAGGAACGAGTGTAATGGCTAAGGTTTCCATGAAAAACCGTGAGCTCAAGCGCGAAAAGACCGTTGCGAAGTTTGC
This sequence comes from Marinobacter sp. L-80, assembly GCF_056859395.1. Taxonomy (NCBI): domain Bacteria; kingdom Pseudomonadati; phylum Pseudomonadota; class Gammaproteobacteria; order Pseudomonadales; family Marinobacteraceae; genus Marinobacter; species Marinobacter sp. L-80. Next base: position 12,585 of record NZ_JBSXOI010000030.1, on the reverse strand, counting down.
AGCGAAGCGTGCCGAGCTCAAGGCGATTATCAAGAACCCGAATACCAGCGATGATGACCGTTGGGACGCACAGATGAAGCTTCAGCAGCTTCCTCGCGATGCTTCTCCTTCGCGTCTTCGTAATCGTTGCCAGGTGACTGGTCGTCCCCACGGCGTTCTGCGCAAGTTTGAGCTGTCACGGATCAAACTCCGTGAATACGGCATGCGCGGTGACGTTCCGGGCCTGACCAAGGCAAGCTGGTAAGATAGGCACCCTGACCTCGGTCGGGTGCCTGTTGGTAAGCGGTGCGGCAAGCCGCTGCACAACTAAAAAGATCAGGAGCCTCATACCAATGAGTATGCAAGACACGCTTGCGGATATGTTTACCCGTATCCGTAATGCACAGATGGCATCGAAAGCAGACGTTACGATGCCGTCTTCAAAAATGAAGATCTCCGTAGCCCAAGTCCTTAAGGACGAAGGTTACGTCGACGATTACTCCGTTTCAGCCGACGCGAAGCCCGAGCTGACGATTACTCTGAAATACTTCGGTGGCAAGCCGGTTATTGAAGAGATCAAGCGGGTCAGCCGTCCGAGTCTGCGCCAGTACAACGGCGCTGGGGAACTGCCGAAAGTATCCGGTGGTCTGGGAGTCGCGATTGTCTCAACGTCCAAGGGCGTTATGACAGACCGCGCCGCACGAGCTGCTGGCGTGGGTGGCGAAGTCATCTGCACCGTATTCTAGGAGATACACATGTCCAGGGTTGCCAATAATCCTGTCGTGCTGCCTTCCGGTGTTGAGGTTAAGCTGAACGGACAGGAAATTAGTGTGAAGGGTTCCAAGGGAGCGCTTCAAATCACCATTCACCAAGCGGTTGAAGTAAAGCAGGAAGAGAATGTTCTGCGCTTTGCGGCCCGCGATGGTGCTACCAAGTCCCGCGCCCTTGCTGGTACTACTCGTGCACTGGTCAACAACATGGTGACCGGTGTTTCCACAGGCTGGGAACGTAAACTCCAGCTGACGGGCGTAGGTTACCGTGCCCAGGCGCAAGGTAAGAAGCTCAATCTGACTCTGGGTTTCTCACACCCGGTCGAGTATGAGCTGCCCGAGGGGATTACCGCAGAAACTCCGTCCAATACGGAAGTTGTGATTCGCGGTATCGACAAGCAACAGGTTGGCCAGGTCGCTGCGGAAGTCCGCGCGTTCCGTCCGCCCGAGCCTTATAAGGGCAAGGGTGTTCGTTATGCGGATGAGCAGGTCAGACGCAAAGAAGCCAAGAAGAAATAAGGCGGGACTATGAGCGCGAATACTGAAAGATTGCGTCGCGCACGCAAAGTGCGCATGAAGATCCGTGAACTGGGTACCAATCGTCTGTGCGTTCACCGCACACCGCGTCACATGTACGCCCAGGTCACAACTGCAGACGGCAGCAAGGTGCTGGCTTCTGCCTCCACGTTGGATAAGGAACTGCGCCAGGGTGCAACCGGTAACGTGGACGCTGCCAAAAAGGTCGGTCAGCTGATCGCTGAGCGTGCCAAGGCAGCAGGTGTAGAGCAGGTTGCTTTTGACCGCTCCGGTTACCGTTATCACGGCCGTATTCAGGCTCTGGCCGACGCAGCCCGTGAAGCTGGCTTGCAATTCTAAGAGGTGGAGAAGATGAGCGTTAACGAACAGAAGGCGCCTGAGCTCCAGGAAAAGCTGGTTCAGGTCAATCGTGTCGCCAAGGTTGTTAAAGGTGGCCGTATTTTCGCCTTCACCGCACTGACTGTAGTGGGTGATGGTAAAGGTCGCGTTGGTTTCGGTCGTGGCAAGGCGCGTGAAGTGCCGGTTGCCATCCAGAAGGCCATGGAAGCTGCACGCAAGAACATGGTAGAAGTTCCGCTTGACGGTACTACCCTGCAATACCCGGTCAAGGCTCAGCATGGCGGCTCCAAGGTCTACATGCAGCCTGCATCCGAAGGTACTGGTATCATCGCCGGCGGTGCGATGCGCGCAGTACTGGAAGTGGCGGGTGTTCAGAACGTACTGTCCAAGTGTTACGGGTCTACCAACCCGGTGAACGTGGTACGTTCCACCATCAAGGGTCTCCAGGCAACTCAAGCGCCTGAAGATATTGCAGCCAAGCGCGGTAAGACCGTGGAAGAGATTCTGGGTTGAAGTCATGGCGAACGCAAAAACGATCAAAGTAACTCTGACCCGCAGCCCCATCGGCTGCCAGCCCAAGCACAAGTTGTGTGTGAAGGGCCTGGGTCTTCGTAAAATCGGTCACACCGTGGAAGTGGAAGATACCCCTTCCATCCGCGGCATGATCAACCGGGTTGATTACCTGGTTCGGGTTGAGGAGAACTAAGATGCGTCTGAACGAACTTAGTCCGGAACCCGGTTCACGCCAGGTCCCCAAGCGGGTCGGTCGTGGTATCGGTAGCGGTCTCGGTAAAACCGGCGGTCGTGGTCACAAGGGTCTGAAAGCCCGCTCCGGCGGCAGTGTAGCGCCCGGTTTCGAGGGCGGTCAGCAGCCGTTGGCCCGTCGTCTGCCGAAGTTTGGCTTCACCTCCCGTCAGCAGCGCTACGTTGCTGAAATTCGCCTGAACGAGTTGGCGAAGGTTGAAGGCGATGTGGTGGATCTGGAAGCCCTGAAAAAGGCAGACATTATTCGCGGAGAGATTCGCGAAGCCAAGGTTATCATGTCCGGCGAACTGAGCCGCGCGGTAACTGTGAAGGGACTTCGGGTAACCAAAGGCGCGCGCGAGGCAATTTCTGCCGCGGGTGGTAAAGTCGAAGACTAAGGCGAGTCGAGGACTAAATGGCCAAGAACGCATCATTGCCTGCGGGCGCGGGTAAAGGACTGGCAGAGCTGCGATCGCGGCTCTGGTTTGTCTTCCTGGCATTGCTGGTGTACCGGATTGGTGCCCACATTCCGGTGCCGGGTATCAACCCCGACCGTCTGGCGGCACTGTTTGAACAGAACCAGGGCACAATCCTGAGCATGTTCAACATGTTTTCCGGTGGTGCGCTTGAGCGCATGAGTATCTTCGCTCTCGGTATCATGCCGTACATTTCGGCCTCTATCATCATGCAGCTCATGACTGCGGTTAGTCCGCAGCTTGAGCAGCTGAAGAAAGAAGGTGAGGCTGGCCGTCGAAAGATCAGCCAGTACACACGGTATGGTACGGTTATCCTGGCCCTGGTTCAGGGTTTTGGTATTTCTGTCGGTCTGGCATCTCAGGGTGTCACTTTCAATGACAGCTTCAGCTTCCACTTTGTGGCGGTTGTGTCATTTGTGAGTGGTGCTGTGTTCATGATGTGGCTTGGCGAGCAGATCACCGAGCGGGGTGTTGGTAACGGCATCTCCCTGCTGATCTTCGCCGGTATCGTCGCCGGGCTTCCCGGTGCGATCGGTCAGACGCTCGAGCAGGCCCGAAATGGTGAGATGAGCCTGCTTGTCGTACTCGGTATTGGTGTTCTTGCGGTTGCTGTTATCGGCTTCGTGGTCTTCATGGAGCGCGGGCAGCGCAGGCTGACAATCAATTACGCCAAGCGGCAACAGGGTCGCCGGGTGTTCGCCCAGCAGTCCAGTCACCTTCCCCTGAAGGTAAATATGGCCGGTGTTATTCCGCCCATCTTTGCGTCTTCCATTCTGCTCTTCCCGGCTTCGCTGGGGCAGTGGTTTGGTCAGGGTGAGGGTATGGAATGGCTGAGCGATGTATCCCAGGCCCTGGCGCCGAGCCAGCCGTTGTACATTATCCTGTTTGCAGCAGCAGTGGTTTTCTTCTGCTTCTTCTATACAGCCCTGATGTACAACCCGAAGGAAGTTGCGGATAACCTCAAGCGCTCTGGAGCGTTTATTCCGGGCATTCGTCCTGGCGATCAGACTGCCAAGTATATCGATGGTGTTCTGACCCGTCTGACGCTGTTCGGTGCAATGTACATTGCAGCAGTTTCCCTGTTCCCTCAGTTCCTGATGGTGGCCGGGAATGTACCGTTCTATCTGGGTGGTACCTCTCTGCTGATTGTTGTAGTCGTGGTGATGGATTTCATGGCGCAGGTTCAGTCGCACCTGATGTCCCATCAGTATGAATCACTGATGAAGAAGTCCAATCTCAAGGGCTATGGTCGGAACGGTTAATCCCGTTCCCCTTGAAAACTGGAGTCGACAATGAAAGTACGCGCTTCGGTAAAGAAAATTTGCCGTAACTGCAAAGTAATTCGTCGCAATGGCTCGGTACGAGTCATTTGCTCGGAGCCTCGTCACAAGCAACGCCAGGGTTGATTCCGAGAGGAATCGTTCCTGACATTGTAGGGTTTCGGAATGATGGCGCTTGACTCCATGCGGGGTCAGGCGCTATTATTTCGCGCCCTTTTTGTGGCGGAAAATTCACACAGCAAAGCTTTGAACGCGGAGTAATTTGGATGGCACGTATAGCCGGTGTCAATATACCCGATCACAAACATGCTGTTGTCTCGCTGACCTACATCTTTGGTGTTGGCAAGACCACAGCCCAGAAGCTTTGCGATGCAACCGGCGTCAAGCCGGACGTCAAGGTCAAAGACCTTAGCGACGAGCAGCTTGAAGCACTTCGTACTGAAGTGGGCAAGGTGTCTGTCGAAGGCGATCTGCGTCGTGAAGTACAGATGAACATCAAGCGTTTGAAGGATCTCGGATGCCACCGTGGTCTGCGTCATCGTCATGGCCTTCCGGTCCGTGGCCAGCGCACCAAGACCAACGCACGCACCCGTAAAGGTCCACGCAAACCTATTCGTAAGTAACAGGTAGGCAAACATGGCAAAGCCAGGTACACGTACCCGTAAAAAGGTGAAAAAGACGGTTGTTGATGGCGTCGCGCACATTCACGCGTCCTTCAACAACACTATCGTGACCATTTCTGACCGGCAGGGCAACGTCCTGTCCTGGGCCACTTCTGGTGGTTCCGGTTTCCGTGGGTCACGCAAGAGTACACCTTTTGCTGCGCAGGTAGCAGCTGAAAGAGCCGGTAATGCGGCTGCTGAATACGGCCTTAAAAACCTGGACGTAGAGGTTAAGGGTCCTGGGCCCGGACGTGAATCTGCAGTTCGCGCGCTGAATGCGTGTGGCTACAAGATCACCAACATCACAGATGTGACGCCGATTCCCCACAACGGCTGTCGTCCGCCCAAGAAGCGCCGCGTCTAACACAGGAGACAGTGAATTATGGCTCGTTATATAGGCCCGAAGTGCAAGCTGTCTCGTCGTGAAGGGACAGATCTTTTTCTGAAGAGCGGTGTTCGCGCGCTCGATTCCAAGTGCAACATCGAGACTCCGCCGGGTATGCACGGCGCGCGTCGCGGTCGTCTGTCCGAGTACGGCGTACAGCTTCGTGAGAAACAGAAAGTTCGTCGTATCTACGGCGTTCTCGAGAAGCAGTTCCGCAACTATTACAAAGAGGCCGCCCGAGGCAAAGGTGCAACTGGTGAAAACCTGCTGCAACTGCTGGAAGGTCGTCTCGATAACGTTGTATACCGCATGGGCTTTGGTTCTACCCGTGCAGAAGCCCGTCAGCTCGTCTCTCACAAGGCGATCCTGGTCAACGACAAGACGGTTAATATTCCGTCCTACCAGGTCCGGCCGGGTGATGTTGTGAGCGTGCGTGAAAAGGCGAAGAACCAGCTGCGTGTGAAAGGCGCACTGGATCTGTCTGCAAGCCGTGCACCGGTGAGCTGGGTAGAGGTCGACGCCAACAAGATGTCCGGCGTTTACAAGTCAGTACCCGAGCGTACTGAACTGCCGGCCGACATCAACGAGAACCTCATCGTCGAGCTTTACTCCAAGTAAAGCCCAGTTAGCAACGATAGCAGATAGGGGCGTCTATGCAGCGTTCAGTACATGAGTTATTGACACCTCGTACCATTGACGTGAAGGAATCAAGCGCCACACGTGCCAAGGTTACGCTTGAGCCTCTGGAAAGGGGCTTTGGCCATACTCTGGGCAGTGCACTGCGCCGGATTCTCTTGTCTTCGATGCCGGGCTGCGCCGTGACTGAAGCGCAGATTGACGGTGTCCTGCACGAGTACAGCGCCATTGAGGGTGTCCAGGAAGACGTCATTGAGATTCTTCTGAATCTCAAAGGCGTTGCCGTAAAAATGAACGGTCGGGACGATGCCGAGCTCACGCTCAGCAAGAAAGGCCCGGGCGTTGTGACAGCCGGTGATATCAAGCTGGATCATGACGTCGAGATTGCCAACCCGGAGCACGTGATCTGTCACCTTAGCGAGAATGGTGAAGTGAACATGCGTCTCCGTGTTGCACGCGGTCGCGGCTATGAGCCGGCGGACCAGCGCGGTCTTGACGAGGACGAAACTCGCGCCATCGGACGCCTGCAGCTGGATGCAACATTCAGCCCGGTTCGTCGTGTGGCTTACGCCGTGGAAAGTGCGCGGGTAGAGCAGCGGACCGATCTGGACAAGCTGGTTATCGACCTGGAGACCAATGGCACCATCGACCCGGAAGAAGCAATTCGCCGGGCGGCCACCATCCTCCAGCAGCAACTGGCGGTGTTTGTCGATTTCGATCATGAGAAAGAGCCCGAGCGCGTTGAGGAAGAGGAAGAAATTGATCCTATCCTGCTGCGTCCGGTTGATGATCTGGAATTGACAGTGCGTTCAGCTAACTGCTTGAAGGCTGAGAACATTTACTACATCGGCGATCTTATCCAGCGTACAGAAGTTGAGCTGTTGAAGACGCCTAACCTTGGTAAAAAGTCGCTGACCGAGATCAAGGACGTTCTGGCGTCCCGTGGTCTGTCACTGGGCATGCGTCTTGATAACTGGCCGCCGGCTAGCCTTCGTGGCGACGACCGGGTTCTGGGCGGTTAATCGCCGATTAGTTTAAGGTAAGGAATCAGAGCAATGCGTCATCGTAAGAGTGGTCGTAAGTTCAGCAGGACCAGTGCGCATCGCAAGGCCATGTTCCGTAACATGACTGCGTCACTGGTTGAACACGAGCTGATCAAAACAACGCTGCCGAAAGCCAAAGAGCTTCGTCGGGTAGCTGAGCCTTTGATCACGCTTTCCAAGAATGATTCGGTCGCGAATCGTCGTCTGGCGTTCTCACGCCTGCGTGACGATGCAGCGGTTGCCAAGCTGTTTGACGAGCTTGGTCCTCGCTACAACGAGCGTCCGGGTGGATACCTTCGTATCCTGAAGTGCGGCTTCCGTGCTGGCGACAATGCCCCTATGGCATTCGTTGAGCTGGTCGGTCGTCCGCTGGATATCGAAGCGGAAGAGGTGGACGAAGACGAGGATTAATTTCTTCGGCTTTGGCCAACCACAAAAAAACCGGGTTCCGTGAGGTTCCCGGTTTTTTTGTGCCTCGGTTGTAGATAACTCCTAGCCTGGAAGTATGGGGGCTGGCAAGGGGGTGGAGGTTTATTTTCTTTGGAAAAATAACTCGCTGCGCTCAGACATCTTTTTCCGGCAGAAAATAAACCTCCACCCCCTCGCCGACAGAGCTATTCCTTGCCCGCCAGTTACTTCGTCAACATTGGCTTCAGATAGCGGCCCGTGTGAGAAGCGGGGTTCTCGGCGACTTCCTCCGGCGTTCCCTCGGCAATGATCTGGCCGCCGCCAGAGCCGCCTTCGGGGCCCAGGTCGACAATCCAGTCGGCGGTCTTGATCACGTCCAGATTGTGTTCGATGACCACGATGGTGTTGCCATGGTCCCGCAGCCTCTCCAGAACGTTGAGCAGTTGCTGGATGTCGTAGAAGTGCAGGCCGGTGGTTGGCTCGTCAAGAATGTAGAGTGTCTTGCCTGTATCCCGCTTGGAGAGCTCTTTGGCCAGTTTAACCCGCTGGGCTTCGCCACCAGAGAGGGTGACCGCGCTCTGCCCCAGTCGGATGTATGAGAGGCCGACATCCATCAATGTCTGTAGTTTGCGGGCCAGGAAAGGCACGGCATCGAAGAACTCGCGCCCTTCCTCAACGGTCATTTCAAGTACTTCGTTGATATTCTTGCCCTTGTAGCGGACTTCCAGAGTTTCCCGGTTGTAGCGCTTGCCCTTGCAGACGTCGCAGGGCACGTAGACATCCGGCAGGAAATGCATCTCTACCTTGATCACGCCGTCGCCCTGGCATGCCTCGCATCGTCCACCTTTGACGTTGAAAGAGAATCGGCCAGGTTTGTAGCCCCGGGAACGTGCCTCCTGTGTTCCGGCAAAGAGTTCACGGATGGGAGTGAACAGGCCGGTGTAGGTGGCCGGATTCGAGCGGGGCGTACGGCCGATGGGGCTCTGGTCAATGTCGATGACCTTGTCCAGGTGGTCCAGTCCTTTGAGCGACTGGTAGGGAGCATGGTTGAGGCTGGTGGCCTTGTTGAGTTTGGCGGCAGCCACCGGATAAAGGGTGCTGTTGATCAGCGTGGACTTGCCAGACCCGGATACACCGGTGACGCAGGTCATGATGCCCAGGGGCAAATCGAGCGTAACGTCTTTCAGGTTGTTGCCAGTAGCACCTGACAGTGTCAGAGTTTTTCCGCTGCCTTTGTTGCGCTGTTTGGGAATGGCGATTTCCCGGGTGCCGTTGAGGTATTGCCCGGTAAGTGAATCGGGGTTGTCGATGATCTGTTGCGGTGTGCCCTGGCCGATAACCTTGCCGCCATGAACGCCAGCACCCGGTCCGATATCAATGACATGATCTGCAGCGCGGATAGCATCCTCATCGTGTTCGACAACAATCACGGTATTGCCCAGATCCCGGAGATGGGTGAGGGTGGCCAAAAGCCGGTCATTGTCCCGTTGATGCAAGCCGATGGAGGGTTCGTCAAGAATGTACATGACGCCTACCAGCCCGGCGCCGATCTGGCTTGCCAGGCGAATACGCTGCGCCTCACCCCCGGAGAGTGTATCGGCACTTCGTTCAAGCGTGAGGTATTCCAGCCCGACGTTCACCAGGAACTGAAGGCGCTGCCGCACTTCCTTCAGAATTTTTTCGGCTATCTCACCTTTTCGACCCGGTAGCGCGAGGGTTTCGAAGTAATCATGTGCGTCACCCACCGGGAGATGGGTGACATCGGAAATATTGTGCTCTTCGATAAAGACGTGGCGGGCGCTGCGGCGCAGTCGTGAGCCGCCGCATTCTTTGCACGGCTGGGTGCTCAGATTGCGGGCGAGCTCCTCACGCATGCTCTGTGAATCGGTCTCGCGGTAGCGCCGTTCAAGGTTTGGCAGAATGCCCTCGAATGGATGTGCCTTCTCCATGATATGGCCACGTGAATTCACATAACGGAATGGGATATCCTCATCGCCCGAGCCGAACAGCAGCACGTTGCGAAAATCCTCGGGGAGATCCGCCCAGGGCGTTTCCAGATCGATGCCGTAGTGATCTGCCACGCTGCCCAGCATCTGGAAGTAATAGACGGCCCGGCGATCCCAGCCCTTGATGGCGCCGGATGCCAAAGTGGCTTCCGGGTGCTGGACAATTTTTTCGGGATCAAAGAACTGTTTAACACCCAGTCCGTCGCAGGTAGGGCAGGCACCCGCCGGGTTGTTAAAGGAAAACAGTTTCGGCTCGAGCTCGCTCAGGGCATAGCCGCACTGGGTGCAGGCATAACGGGCGGAGAAGGTCTGTTCTTCTCCCTCACCACTCATGGGCGCCACAAGGGCAATCCCGTCCGCCAGGTCCAGGGCGGTTTCGAAACTCTCGGCAAGCCGCTGCTCCAGGCCTGGCTTGACCTTGAACCGATCGACGACCACATCAATCTGATGTTTGCGTTTTTTGTCCAGGGCCGGCACATCGTCGATGTCATAAACCGTGCCGTCCACGCGCAGGCGGATAAAGCCCTGGCTGCGCATGGTTTCGATAACCTGCAGATGTTCGCCTTTCCGATCCCGGATTACCGGTGCCAGGATCATGAGTTTGCTGTCCTCTGGCATGGCCACCACCTGGTCTACCATCTGGCTGATGGTCTGCGCTTCCAGAGGTTGGCCATGGTCAGGGCACCGGGGCTCCCCGGCGCGGGCGAAGAGCAGGCGCAGGTAATCGTAGATTTCCGTGATGGTGCCAACGGTGGAGCGAGGGTTGTGGGAAGTGGACTTCTGCTCTATGGATATCGCTGGCGACAGGCCTTCGATATGGTCCACATCCGGCTTCTCCATCATCGAGAGAAACTGGCGGGCGTAGGTAGACAGCGACTCCACATAACGTCGCTGCCCTTCAGCATAGAGCGTATCGAACGCAAGGGACGATTTACCGGAACCGGAGAGGCCGGTAATCACAATCAGTTTGTCCCTTGGCATATCCAGGTCGATGTTCTTCAGGTTGTGGGTTCGTGCCCCTTTGATCTGGATATGGTCCATAACACCTCGCTCGGATAAAAACGAAAATTATACCGCGTTGGGCCCGCTGCGGCGAAAATGATACCGGGGCCAGCATCACGCGGGTTGTCCCCCGTCAGCGCCCCTTCTGTTACAATGCGCCGCCTGCGATGGGTATCTGCCCTCAATCTGACCGCTTTCAACCCCGGCTGAGGTACGTAATTGCCATGAATGCGCTGGAAAAACGCTCCGTATTCGCCCTGGCGTCTGTTTACGCCATGCGCATGCTCGGACTGTTCATGGTGCTGCCGGTATTCATGTTGCTGGGCGAGGATCTCAAGGATGCAACGCCCGCACTGCTGGGTCTCGCTATAGGCGCCTATGGACTCAGTCAGGCCCTGTTGCAGATTCCCTTCGGCATGCTGTCTGATCGGGTTGGCCGAAAGCGCATGATCTATATCGGGCTGGTACTTTTTGCCGCAGGCAGTTTGCTGGCCGGAGCCACGGACTCCATATACGTTGTAATTGCCGGTCGGATTCTTCAAGGCGCCGGTGCGATCGCCAGTGTGCTGATGGCGCTGCTCAGTGACCTGACTCGCGAGGAAGAGCGGACCAAGGCCATGGCAACGGTGGGGATCACCATCGGCCTGTCGTTTTCGGTATCGCTGGTTCTTGGGCCCCTTCTTGGCGCCTGGTGGGGACTGTCCGGGATTTTCTATGCGACGGCTGCGCTGGCGGTGGTCGCTCTGGTGATCGTCAACCGCCTGGTTCCAACTCCCCACCAACATAAAACCAGCGCCGACACTCACCCCGCCAGGGAGATGCTGGGGCGGGTGCTTTCAGACGGGCGCCTGCTGAGGCTGGATTTCGGTATTTTTGCCCTGCACCTGGTGCTGACCGCCCTGTTTCTGGTGTTTCCTTCCATGCTGCAGGAGCAGTTTGGTCTTGCCAGCCGTTCACACTGGTGGTTTTACCTGAGTGTGATGGTCACGTCGTTTTTCGCCATGGTGCCTTTTATCATCATGGGTGAGAAAAAGCGCAAGATGAAGCCGGTGCTGTGTGGAGCGATTGGGCTGCTGACGTTGGCCACGGCCGGGTTTACGGGTGTTTCCGGCAGTCTGATGGCGGCCTGGACAGTGCTGTTTTTCTTCTTCATGGCTTTCAATCTGCTTGAGGCGAGCCTGCCGTCGCTGATCAGTAAAGAAGCACCTGCCGCCAGCAAGGGAACGGCAATGGGCGTCTACTCCACCTCCCAGTTCATGGGGGCGTTTCTCGGGGGCGCCCTGGGTGGCTTTCTGCTGGAGAGTGGCGGGATCCAGGGGGTGCTCTGGTTTATGGTGGTGGTGCTTGGCCTCTGGTTACTGGTGGCTCTCACCATGCCGGCGCCCGGTCATACCACCAGTTTCGTGGTACAGTTGCAGCAGGTAATGAACGAGCAGTACGACGACATTGATGACAATCTCCGCCGCCTTCCGGGCGTGCAGGACGTTGTGATTGTGGAGGAGGCTGCCACCGCCTATCTTAAGGTGGATCGGCAGCAATTTGATGAAGCGTCACTTGCGGACTTTTCTTTTGTCCGGCAGGCTAACCATTCTTGAAATCCGGAGGCTCGCACGGAACGCGGGCGTCCCTGAAAACAGAGTCAGGAGCAGAACATGGCACGAGGCGTAAACAAGGTAATTCTCATCGGTAATCTGGGACAGGACCCGGATACCCGCTACACCCCTAACGGCAATGCCGTTGTGAACCTGAACCTTGCAACGGACGAAAGCTACAAGGATCGTCAGACCGGTCAGCTGGTGCCGAAAACCGAATGGCATCGGGTTGTCATGTTCGGCAAGATCGCCGAAGTGGCCGGCCAGTACCTGCGCAAAGGCTCAAAGGTCTACATTGAGGGCAAGCTGCAGACCCGCAAATGGCAGAACAAGGAAGGGCAGGATGTATACACCACCGAGGTTGTGGTGGATATTAATGGTCAGATGCAGATGCTCGACAGCCGTGGCGCCGAAGGCGGCATGAACCAGGGCGCACCGGCGGGACGGCCTCAGCAGTCCGGCTACAATGCACCGGCCGGACAGCAGAACAACCCGCCGCCCCAGTCCGGTGGCTACAGCAATCAGCCGTCCCAGGGCAGCATGCCCGAGCCGGTTGATGACTTTGATGATGACATCCCCTTCTGAGTGCGCCGTTTTGCTAGGTAAATCAAGCGCTTACGGCATTCGTGCTACAAGTATAGGCTGTTGGTAGGCCTATTGCAAACCTGACTTATCCTCGCCCAGTAATGGGCTTGAACCTCGAAAGAGGGAGGGGAGTGCAGCATG
>NZ_JBSXOI010000029.1:0-2181 GCF_056859395.1 Marinobacter sp. L-80 | reverse complement strand
CTCAGTCGCTGGAGTCGACTGCTGAGAGTGTTTGCAGGCCTGGTACTCGTTGTCATGGGCGTGTTGGTGCTCACCGGTCAGATGACTCTATTCGCGTCATGGATGTTGTCGACGTTTCCAGTTCTTGGAAGGCTTGGCTGAGCTTCCTACAACCAAACTAACGAGAACGGTTCACGGATTCATACTCAAATACTGCGTATGAACAGCTTTCATGAACAAATGGGGCTGCCTTTTCGTTAATGGTTTTGCATTGCCGAACCATTGAAGCGGTTCATCGTTCTTCAAGACTGGATCAAAAACCGGCTCGCAGTGGAGAGTCGCGAATGTCCGCTTTTGTTTAACAGCGGGAACAAGCGCCACCACATCCCGTAAGCAACGGTCAAAACCGACCTTTCTATATTGCCCAAGAAACTGACAGTGTTCCAAAGCTGAAGTTGTCTTTATGGCGCTCGTCTTCGCTGGTCGAGGCACGCAATGTGACCGCGGCCAGCAGGTGATCCCACTGCCAGATAGCGCCCAGACCAAGCCGACCAATCAGCGGCCCTTCGTCGAAACGATAAGCCCCGGCATTGTCGTCGATGTAGGAATAGCCTACATACTCCACACCCAGCCCCACATATACTGACCAGCTACTGCCTGAATCCTTGAACGAGCCCGGCAAAGCGATGGTTGAGGATGTACCAGCGTAGTCCGGATCCGATCACAGACAAACGCTATTCAATGTTGCCGCCCTGCCCGAGTTGCAGGAGTTTTCGGCCATGCGCAGCCTGTATGCCACCCACCACATCGGTTCCAAGCTGATTCCCCCACCCTTGCGGCTTGTCGCTTCCCGTGGCTTTGTGCACCCATTTCTGAACCGACTCGGCACCGCTTTCGGGCCCAATAACACCAATGTGAGCACCAAAGCCGGTAATCGTATCGGCGTTCCAGCTCCATAGTGTGCCGCTGAGCGACAGGTGGCCGGCATAGGGAATGTCGTCGAACTGCGGATCTTCAACCGTAATATCTTCAGGCGTAACCATGAATTGCCGCAAACTCAGGCTTACCGCCTGCTTTGAATCAGCAGTTCCAATACCTGGCAGAAAGCGCAGCTCATCACGCAGAATCCGGGCAAATCTTGCCGACTTTCCATCGTTCTCGTCAGCGGTGTCTGTCAGATACGAAAAGCGTACCCCGTTTGTATAGCCGCGATCGGTTCCGGTAAGCAGGTCGTTATCCCAGGACAGGTTCACGACTTCAGCCTTCAGGCTGGTTGGGAAAACACTAATGACGAAAAACAGCAGGAGGGCACATCCGCAGCGACAACTCAAATCCAGTCTCTCCGGTTGATACAAGAGTTAACAAGCATGGCCTATGTCGAGTCATACCGTTACAACGGCCACTCAATCAGATGTGCAGACTAAGTCGCTTTCCCTCGCTTTTCTAGCTCCCTCCCATCGACGCAGTCAGCTCTTCCGGATTAACGTGCCGCCGGACGAGATAAGAACACCCGATTACTTGGAAAAGTTCAGCTGTAGTCAATCGACCTGACAGATACTGGCTCTTTAGCTATTGGTAGTCTGAACTCTACACTAATCGCCCCGAGTGTCAGCTGTGGTTGCCGAATCCCGCCCGTTACTCTTGATAACCTCTGATGCGGCCAACCCTTGACTGTTAACGAGTGCCGATGGGTGATACTCTCTCGCAAAATATAGCTTTCTACAGGCGGACTCTCGGACTATCCCGCTCGACAACTGTCCAATTTCGGACAGTTAAAACCAGACATTTTTTCTGAGCTTGAAGTTCGCATAGTAAACTGTAAAGCTAGAAATTAAGCAGCTGGGGCAGTGGTCATTCTGTCCAGGTAGAGCCATCTCCAACCTGACAAATGCGTGCCCAAACTTGGGATAAAACGTGTAACTAGCGGTGTTAACAGAACTTTTTTGAACTTCCGTCCAGCCTGCAAGTTACTGACGAACAACGATTTAGACCCACCGACCTCACTCCAAACCGACCCCAATCGGCGCCCTCCGGAGGCAGAGGTCAGAGGTTCGAATCCTCTCAGGCCGAACCGGACTGGACGCTGCCGATACACGACAACCAGGTGTTTGGCCAGGTTCTGTTTGACCGGATGGAATACCAGCGTGACGGCGACAACGAATTGGCCCTGTGGGACGCCCAGGCCTGGATTGGTAAAGATCG
>NZ_JBSXOI010000028.1:0-3049 GCF_056859395.1 Marinobacter sp. L-80 | reverse complement strand
GATAACCGTCTTGACTGACTGAATAGAGAGAATCGAGACTCTATTCGGCTGGATATTGTGGATACGTTCTCGGGCCGAACTGTGATTCGACGCGGCGGGGTCACTTGCTCAAAATACTTCTGCCGCGCAGACCCCTAGCCTACCCTTTGCATGCCTTAGACAGAATGACGGGTTAAGTGACAAATTTTGACGTGCAGAGCTTCCCGATGCAAACTGTCACATAATCGAACGTATATGTGACAGGTACAAGATGCTGATTGGCTACATGCGAGTATCGAAGGCGGATGGCTCCCAGGCGACGGACTTGCAGCGCGATGCGCTGGTCGCGGCCGGTGTTGATCCGGCGCATCTCTATGAAGACCAAGCGTCCGGAAAACGCGAGGATCGTCCCGGTCTGGCGAGCTGTCTGAAGGCACTACGGCCAGGCGACACGTTGGTCGTTTGGAAACTGGATCGGCTCGGGCGCGACCTGCGCCATCTGATCAATACCGTCCATGACCTGACCGGACGCGGCATCGGCCTCAAGGTGCTGACCGGGCACGGCGCGGCCATTGACACCACGACCGCCGCCGGCAAGCTGGTCTTCGGTATCTTCGCCGCGCTGGCCGAGTTCGAGCGCGAGTTGATCGCCGAGCGCACCGTGGCGGGCCTGGCCTCAGCACGGGCACGCGGCCGGAAAGGCGGCCGGCCGTTCAAGATGACCGCCGCCAAGCTGCGGCTGGCGATGGCGGCAATGGGGCAGTCAGAGACCAAGGTCGGCGACCTGTGCCAGGAACTTGGCATCACGCGGCAGACCCTGTATCGGCATATTTCACCCAAGGGCGAGCTACGTCCAGATGGCGAGAAGCTACTCAGCCGAATTTGATGCCGACATGAGGCGACGTAGCGAAAGCGTGGTTTGTCTCAATTTGACGGCGGCGAACCGCAAGCGTTCGGTTCGCCGCTCGTTTCGGTCGCAGTGCTGGCCCGCGCCTGGAAACGTTGATAACACTCCAGCCCGCAGAAGTGCTCGACGTACTCCGCGCCTTCCGGTGTGAAGGCGGCATCGAGCGGAATTTCCTTGCAGCACACGCAGCAACTGGTGGCGGTCGGATCATTTGCATTCATGGTGGCACCCCTCCATTGACTGACGAAGACGGCGAATGCCGCCGCCGGCATCGGCTTTGCGAACAGAAAGCCTTGCCCGCGCTCGAACGCTTGGGCCCTCCGCCGTAGTCCATCCATCCGGCCGGGAAGCGCTCATGATCTTTCCCTGAATGCCCGCAACGCCCGCGCCAGTGACAGAAGAAACAGGCCGGTCAAACCGAGCGCCGTGATGACCCAATACTCGACAAGGAATGCACCGGCGGTTGTGCCGGCCAGCACGGCAGCGAGGATGGACAGGTGGCAGGGGCAAGTCAGCACGGCCAGCGTGCCCCACAGGTAGCCGGTGAACGGTTTGTGCGTCTCGGCCGGCATGCGCTCGGGGCTGTTCATGGCAAACTCTCCGCATGCTGTGCCGGCGCGGTCGGCATGGCGGCCAACTGCACTTCCAGATTGGCCAACGCTTCGCGCCGGCGTTCGACGAACTGACGCAGCACAGCAAGCTGCGCGGCAGTTTCATCGCAGTTCGCCGCATCCAGCGCCCGGCACAGCCGCGCCAATGCGCCGAGGCCGATGCCCGCCTCGAAGGCGGCCCGCACGAAGCACAGTCGCTGCAAGGCGGCGTCATCGAACAGGCCGTAGCCACCCGTGGTGCAGGCGACTGGCCGCAGCAATCCGCGCAGCAGGTAGTCGCGCACGATATGCACGCTCACCCCGGCATCAAGGGCCAGCCGGGACACCGTGTAGGCGTTCATCGAACACCTCCTTTTGGTCGGTTCACGGCAATGCATATACCGTTTCGCCGAGTTCAATCCGCGCGCTGCGAATCCGATGCCGGTGCCGTAGAACATTGGGTCGATATCCGATCACGGTGTCCTAGATGACATGGTCTGCAACAGATGTCGATTAAACTCCTGGCCCAAGCCGAAAGCCTCGTGGACACTGACGATCGCCAATCCTTCCAATCCTTGATGCTTGGAGGCCCAGTCTTCCGCCGTCGGGACAGATGCAAAGAAATGTACATGGCAACAGAAGGACTGACGAACGTCGGCTGCTTCCTGCGGCAATACCAAGGACACCGCCATGCCGGCAGGTTCGACAGCCTGTATCTCGCTGGGTGAAACCGTGAGTGAAACGGGTGCTCCGGTTGCAGCGCAATGCGATGAGACGCGAGCTGTACGGCCGATCAGCGCCGGAAATATCAAGGTGTCCAGCGCGCACCAGGCATACAGACGGCGGTCGTCAATTTCAAAGACATACGAAGTCTCGCGCAAGGTGAGGCCGTAGCCGATGATGTTCCCATCTTTGTCATATTCGGTACTGGTGGCCTGTTCGAGTACGGCGGCCACTCGCTCAGCGGGCCAGTCGAGAATCCCGGCAAGTGTCGTTCGTGAAACCGGACGCCCCTTGGCGAGTTCCCGCAGTAGCGGGACCAAGAGATCCGCAGTACCATTGGTACGATTGACCGAAGTGAGACGTTCTAAAATATATGGGGCGAGCTTCATGGTTCCATCTCCTTTCATCCTGCGCAGCAGGACAATTGTTTGACATCCTGAATTGGATAGCGTAACCTTACTTCCGTACTCATGTACGGAGTCAAGCGGTATGGAAAATAATTTGGAGAACCTGACCATTGGCGTTTTTGCCAAGGCAGCCGGCGTCAACGTGGAGACCATCCGGTTCTATCAGCGCAAGGGCTTGTTGCCCGAGCCGGACAAGCCCTATGGCAGCATTCGCCGCTATGGCGCGGCGGACGTGACACGGGTGCGATTCGTGAAATCGGCCCAGCGGTTGGGCTTCAGCCTGGATGAAATCGCCGAGTTGCTGCGGCTCGACGATGGCACCCACTGCGAGGAGGCCAGCAGCCTGGCCGAGCACAAGCTCCAAGACGTGCGCGAGAAGATGGCCGATTTGGCGCGCATGGAGGCTGTGCTGTCTGACCTGGTGTGCGCCTGCCATTCGCGGC
>NZ_JBSXOI010000027.1:0-29677 GCF_056859395.1 Marinobacter sp. L-80 | reverse complement strand
GGCCTGCCAGTCCGATAGCGTCTGTTGCCAGAACTGATGTAAATCAGGGGTGGTCATCGGATTCCTCCTTCATTTGAAAGCAGGAATCAGTGTGGCGAAATTCAGTTGCCAGCCACAGGTGCGGATTTATTGGCGCTTACGATCTGAATCGCTTTTCTGATGGTGCCTTTGTAGCGGGAGGTGAGCGGCGTGAGGGCGTCCGCCCACTCGGTGAGCAGGTGGTTATATGAGCGCATCTGCGTGTGTGGCGTCTGGTGTCCTAGCACCCTCCCAATTGCCATCGCGCCGCGTCTTGTGAGACCGGAATTGGTTCCCAACATGATCGTTTTGATGACTTCATCGTCAGAAGATGGGGACAGATGTGATGCCAGAGGCGTGTGAATCCCGAACACGGCGCTGGTCAACACATTGCAAAACACGTGTCTTGCCTGATGCAGGCTCATCCTTGAATTGCCGGTGACGAGTTTAAGTGCTTTGGCAATATCTGAAGGAATCGATTTGGCAAAAGGGGTGAGAGTGCTATCGTTTGCGCCTAAAATCGGCTTGTTGGTGATATCCCCAGAGCGAGTTGTATATTGAGTAAGAATTGTCTCGACCAGCATCCGCTCAGTCTCAGCCAGCTCAAACATCAGCGGTACGGCTCGTCGGCTGTTCTGAGCATTTTTTAAGGCTCGAATCGGATTGTTCTGTACCAGCACCCAAGTCAGTTGGCCGGATTGGCACCAATCGGAACGGAGTAGACCTAAAGCCTCTTGTGCCCTGAGTCCAAATCGAAATGCGAGCAGAAGGACAAACGCTGCTTGCCTGCCACGATCCGCATCCGCAGGGTCCTGGTGCAGAAGTATTTTCAGAGCCCGATGATATTCTTCTTCGGAAAACAGCCGTGGGCGAACCGAACGGCCTGAACGCCTTATATCCAGTTCATCCCAGTCCGGAGCTGACACGCCGTGTTCGGTAGCCCAGTCAAAAAAGTCGATGAGTCGAGCTGAGAAGTAATGGAGATCTTTCTGCTTGTGCCCTTGGTGCTCCAGCATCCTTGCGCACAGTTCGGTGACCTCTTCCTCGGTCATGCTAATAAGGTCAGTGTTTGAGGCTAAGCCTCGAAACGCAGGCGACAGCGCTGTCAAGTAGCGCTTGATAGAGCTTGCAGCATAAGGTTTGTGTTTTCGATTGGGTGCTCCTTTTCCTCGTAGAATGCGGAAGGCGACCCAGTAGCCAATCATCAAGATCGCGCTGCTGACCTTGCGGGCATTTGAACGACAGTGTCTTTCGATTTGCCTGGCTATCGTCTCAGATTTGCTTTTGGTGTATTGATTCAAAATGTCGTGCAATGCGCGCAAAAATACCGCTGACTCAGAGTAAAACGCTCTGGAGTTGCCCAGGGGGGCCATAGCGGGAATGATGTTTGGAGTTTCCGGTTCTGGAAAGTTCTCGGTTGAATGACTTGCAGGGCTTTTGTAGCGGAGGCCTTCGACAATTCTGAGGTGGTCATATAGGCAGACGCTTGTGGGGGGATTCCTCTCACTTAGGGCCCCGGCGACTATGCCTGGTAATTCCACCAGGTTCGCTTGCTCGACTGCGTGATTTAAAAGATTAAGCACATGCGCAAAGGTGACACGTGTATGGTCGGCTTCATGTTGCGGCTTGGTTTTTCTTAGGATTGCATATAGTGAAATCAGGGGCTTGGGGCAGCGTGTCTGGTTCAGGTCTTTCATGCTCTTGAGACCCAGACCCCTTGCTAACATTCGCCCAGTGGCATGGTCGATTTCATGCCTTTGGACGGGTTGGTCAAAGTTGTCGTATTCCAGCGCTTCGTTGTACTCAAGGTAAACATGCTGTTTGTGCTGGATGATCCGATAGTTCCTGCCCCTGACCAGGTCCTCCAGTAGCTGTAGATAAGAAATGCGCTTTTCGATAGCAAGCAACGCCATCGCGAGTGCAAGTTCGTCGGATTTCGAATAACGCTTCTGTCGAATGTCTTGTTTAATCTGGCTTGCCCAGAGCTTTAGTTCAGGCATAACGCGCAGCGCCTGCGCACAGCTGCTGCGAAATAGGGATCGTTCATTCCCAAAACGCGACAGCCTATGCCGGATGAATCGGCGAGCCTGCGAATCCGCGTTTTCTAGCCACTGGATCAATACCTCCATTCGAATGGCTGCTCGCGGGTGGGGCAGGCCATTTTCTCTCAGCAACATGTGTTTGACGGCATCATCAACATAAGGCTGGTTTAGCTTTTCGCCATCAGGAAGGGGATTGGTTGCGAGAAAAAAGTCCAGATCCTTCCGGGCTGTGGATCGAGCCTCATTGCGCGCACGCAATCGCTCCCGATGGCGTTTTTCCTGACCAAAATATTTTGGTTCCTCGTAATTGATTGTGTCCGGGCGGTGATGAAGCTGAATGCGTTCATAAGAAGCCGTGGGCAACGACACCGAAAAGCCGAGTCGGTCAAAGCAGTCATCGACAACTTGCCGATATTCGTCAGCATCATGCTTCCAGCATTGTGGCGAATGGTCGCTATACGTTGTCACGCCGCGTTCTGCGTGTCCCAGCCAACCGTCAATTACTTCAGGATTAACGCCGTACCGTGCTAGTTGCTGTGAGAATCGATGTCGGAAAAGGTTTTTAGGCAGGCCAAACTCTAAAAAGTCTGATTCCGAGACCATCGGATCGTTGAGTGGATGCCAAAACCCGAAATGATCGAGTAAGAAGAAAAGGGGTAAATGATCAGACCTTCCTTGCAGCACGTTTTCGATGCGTTCAGCCAATCTTTTGTGTTGAGTTCGCACAGCATCAGAAAGCTTGCGAAGGTGCTCAAGATAGCTATTGATTATCGAAACAGCACCGTGTGCAAGTGGCACCATTCGACCGCAGTGGAGTCCATCGTCGTTTTTGTCGTTGATGAAAACTGCCGGCGGATCAAAGCAGAAATGACTCAGTGACTCGAATGGTTCCGATAAGTGGCGGCATCCGGTAGCTGCATAGAGGGCGGTAACCGTATAGGTTACGAGGTGGTTGTGAAAGGTGATTGCATCGCAGGCCCTCGTCGCGAAGAGCTTTTCGGTGCCTCGCTGTATGACCTCAATGAGGAACGACTCCAGTGGGGCCAGCACACTCCCAAGTAAGTTAATTCGTTCAGTACGAGCTGCTGCTTCTGTTCTATGGGATAAAAAGCCACTCCTTACTTCGTCGATATCCCAATTGGTGTAACCGCACGCAGCAGGAAGCGCAGAGCGTGGGTGAGCCGAGATCAAACGGGCGAGAGAGTGATCGCCTTTTGCATCAAATACTTTTTGCGATTGGGCATTGGCGAGTTTCGCGCTGGATAGTCTCGGGAAGTTTTGACGAGCATGTTGGTTGAACCAGGTGTTTATATCTTGAGAGCCGAATAGCGTCCACAGTCGTCGCAACGAGGGGGCGTCCTGATTGCCCTGGGTCGCGTGCTGAAGTATTTCCTGTACCCAGCTTGGCAAGGTAACGCGTAGACATTCCTCAAATGGCTCGATGAGTTGTTCGTCTTGCGGGCGGGGAAACCAGGAATTGTGACGCTTTGGAAGTATTCGATGCGCCGCGCTGGCATCCCGACAGATGCTCCACTCCGCTTGCATACTGTCAGTGATTTGAAACTCCAGTACGAACTCCAAGGAACGGCCAAAATTGATTGCTAACCACACCAATGCGGTGCCAAGCCTCTCTGAGAACTCGCCATTCTCCCGATTGCGCGTTAGCCAGTCTTCGAGCAGTTGATTTTCAGGAGGTAATGGCTTGTCCCATGACCAAGGCAGGTAGTGAGAGAGCTCTGCCGTCTGCATGACAACGCTGCGGCCTGATAATTGCTGCTCTTCCGGAGTCTCTTGGGGGTTAACATCGAAAAGAATCAGCTGCTCAAGATCGTCTGGATCAGCCGTGCTGCTATCGCTTTCTGAATAGGCTAAAACCTGTTGTGTCTCAGTTGTCCTGTCGAGTACGAGAGCGAGATTCGAGCGCTTAAGTTCAGTAAAGGATGCGTTGATGGCCGGAGCTACTCGGCGACCTACTATTGGGTTTCGCTGACCTTCGCTTACTTTTTGAACAGATCTGAGTAATAGAAGGCTCTTGCGGTCGTCGGGTGCGGAATACTGCGTAAGTAACTGGGTGGATGCGTATCTCAGCGCCAAATTAAATTGTTGATACGAGTAGTGCTTAGAAGTGAGGGCTCTCTTTGCCCTCGTTAGTAAGGCGTCGATGACTCCCCACTTGTCGTTCTGGCCAGGCAGACTTAGTGCACTTGCAACCTGCTGTATTTGGCTATCGTGGAAGCAGGCGTCTTTAACTGTCCTCTCAATTGCCTGCATGATGAGCCAAAGGCGGAGGGCTCGACGGAGTCGATTTAATTCATCGGTCCGTGATTGCGCCAACGGATTAACGATCATCTCTAAGAGGAAATGCTCGTTCTTGATGTCCGCTCCTGCTCTCCTTAGTGTGGTTTTCGTCCTTTCTCGGGATGTGTCATGAGGCATGCCCGAGAACGCAGAGGATATATCAATATCAGCGTTATAGGCGGAGGACAGTTCTCTCAACTGAAACGCATAGGGATTGGCATCCCACTGAGCAAGTAACGAGACCGAATCTTTGTTGGAAAGTTCGCGGGCAAGATTGCCGATGACGGTGAAGTTTTCTGTGAAGCCAAAGGTCAGAGCGATGGCTTCGAAAATTTCGGCAACTTGATGTTGTTCCGCCCAAGTTTTGATTGTCTGGAAATGGGGGCCTGGCAACCTTAAGGTCAAATCGGAGCTATCCGTAGTCGCGTCTTTGTGCCAACTCTGGCTCTGATTTTTTGTCATTAATGGATTTAGTCTCCAGAGGCTCAGATAGGCTAATACCCAATTTATACACTAATTTAGGAGGCATAAAGCATTTTTGGCACAAAAAAGGTGGGTTAAATTCATCGGTCTCATAACCATCCAGCCCCCGCTACCATAGTCTAGAAAGGCAGATCAGTTTCGTACTGGTCTGCCTTTTTTGTTGCGATATTGAGAACTTGTTTAGCCATATCGCCCGTCCAAAACTCCGTCGTTCTAGGGTATGCTTCGGGACTGAGTTTCCGAAACCATCGTTTGATGACTAAAACAACAGAAATGGAGCCTCCGATGAGTTCAATGAAACGCCTGCTTGCCGCGTTTGCATCCTTTGCAGTTATGTCTAGTGCCGCCGTTGAGGCCCGCGATTTTCGCCTCGGCTTGATAACGCCACCGCCCCACATCTGGACCAAGGCGGCCAACGAGTTTGGGCAGGATCTGAATGAACAGTCCGGGGGAGAGCATTCGGTAACGGTTTTCCCGGCCAGGCAGCTGGGTAACGAGGCGCAGATGGTTCAGCAGCTGCAAACGGGCGCACTGGATATGGCGTTCCTGACCATTGCTGAAGTTTCCAACCGGGTGCCGGATTTCGGCGCGCTATATGCGCCTTATCTGGTCGACAACATTGACCAGGCCGCGGAATTGTTGCGCTCCGAGGAAGCGAACAAACTTCTGGACCAACTGCCGGCCAACGTTGGCCTGGTAGGTGTAGGCTATGCCATGGCTGGAATGCGCCAGGTGCTCAGCCGGGATGAGGTTTCTGGTCCTGTCGATCTTGAGGGCAAGAAGCTACGCATTACCCCGTTCGAGCCCATCCGGGATTTCTACAACGCCATCGGCGCGGCACCCACGCCGTTGCCACTGCCTGCGGTGTATGACGCGCTGGCGAATGGCCAGGTCGACGCCATCGACATGGATTTCGACTCCATCCTGGTGCTCAAGTTTTACGAGCGCGCCGACCACCTGCTGATTTCCAACCACATGATGTTCCCCATGGTGGGCGTGGTATCTGGCAAGGTCTGGCGTGACCTGGGCAACGAAGACAGACAGCTCATCCAGGAAACCATGAAAGCTCACCTGAATGCCGTAATGGACAAGTTTGTGGCCCAGGAGAAGGATCAGGAACAGCAGCTCAGAGAGCTGGATATCACCGTGAAAAAAGCAAACCGCAGTGAATTCGCTGACGCCATTTCCGCCTGGGAAGACATCTGGGCTGAGAAAGCCCCGTCTCTTGGCATCCTGCGCAACGTCGCCGAGGACATCAAGGCCCAATAATCCGGGCGACGCACCATGCTTAAAGCTGTTTCGGATTTTGTCGCACGCATTGAAGCTGTCATCGCCGCATCGCTTGCCGGTGCGGTGACCCTGCTGATCCTATTGAATATTATTACCCGGTCTGCCGGTTACGCCATCTATTGGGTGGATGAACTGGCGATTTACTGCATGATCTGGATGACCTTCTTTGCGACATCCGTGCTGCTAAAACGTCGGGAAAGCGTTGCTGTCAATCTGCTGACCGAGTATGTAACAGGTAGCACCCGAACGGTACTGGCGAAATTCAGTGACCTGATGGTGCTTCTGTTTG
Organism: Marinobacter sp. L-80; assembly: GCF_056859395.1. Lineage (NCBI taxonomy): Bacteria > Pseudomonadati > Pseudomonadota > Gammaproteobacteria > Pseudomonadales > Marinobacteraceae > Marinobacter > Marinobacter sp. L-80. The sequence continues at coordinate 23,257 of NZ_JBSXOI010000027.1, read as the reverse complement.
GCGGTATTCTGGCCTGGCTCAGCTGGCGCTGGTACGACCCGTTCACGTTGTATCAGGTGGGGTTCGACCTGCAAAACTTTCAGGCGGAAACCTTCAACTTCATGTACGCGGAAAACACCAGCACCCTTGGCATCAAAAAGTTCTGGGTGTGGATGATTCTGCCCATTCTGTCGATCACTTTGACCCTTCATGGTTTAGCCAATCTTCTCAGTTCCGAGACTGCTCCCGAACAGAGCGTGGGTATGACATGACTGCGGTTGTCTTCGCCGTTTTGTTGTTTCTTGCGGTGCCGATCTCACTGGTCCTGGCGCTGACGGCGCTCTGGTATATCTACGATTCGGGTAATACCGTGCTGCTAGATTCCTACCTGCAACAGCTATTCGGCGCCATCCAGAGCTATGGACTGTTGGCGATACCCCTGTTCATGCTTGCCGGCGAATTGATGAATGAAGGTGGCCTTACCAGCCGGCTGGTGAACCTGGCGCGCATCCTGGTGGGCGGGTTTCGCGGAGGCATGGCTTACATCAACCTGGTGGCCAACATGATGATGGCGGCCATTATGGGCTCTGCTGCCTCACAGATCGCCATGATGTCCCGCGCCATGGTGCCTGCCATGGAGAAGGACGGTTACGAAAAGCCTTATGCCGCCGCCATAACCGCTGCCGGGGGATTGCTCTCGCCCATTATCCCGCCGTCCATGCTGTTCGTGCTGTTTGGCGTACTGGCCCAGGTTCCGATTGCGGATATGTTCATCGCCGGCATCATTCCGGGGCTGGTCATGTCTTTTCTGTTCTTTATCGCGATCAGCCTGCTCGGCCTCAGATATGAGTACCCGAAAGGCAGCTGGCCAACGCGACAGCAGGCCAAGCATTATTTCCTGATGGGCATTCCGGCGGCGCTTATTCCGCTGATCATCATCGGCGGTATCCTCACCGGGCTGGCCACTCCCACAGAGTCAGCCGCGCTGGCCTCACTGGGTGCTCTGGTGATTGGAAAATACGTCTACCGAGACCTCAAGTACAAAAACCTTTTTGGCGTTCTGAAAAGGACCGCCTTCAATTCCGGCATGGTCATCATGCTGATTGCTGCCGCGGGTGTATTCGGCTGGGTGATCATCTTCGAAAAAATTCCCCAAAGTGCGGCCAGCTGGATCGCCGCACAAACCACAGACCCATTCATGTTTCTGATGCTGGTCGTGGGTATCCTGCTGCTGGTGGGCATGGTGATCGATGGCATTGCCGCACTGATATTGGTCGTGCCGATCCTCATGCCCATAGCGGAAGCCCAGTTTGGCATTAGCGCCTACCAGTTCGGCGTGGTGGTGTGCCTGACGCTGGTTCTTGGCCTGCTTACACCACCGGTTGGTGCGGGCCTTTATATTTCTTCCGCCATGACCGGCGCATCCCCGATGGCTATTTTCCGGGCTTTGCTTCCGTTCCTTCTGGCAACCATTCTGACGCTGGTGCTGATCAGTTGGGAAGAGGGGTTGGTGCTGGCGTTGTTGTAGGGAACACCTGATTTGCAAAGAGACACGCTCTGTCACTTGAATATGGTCTCCTCTCATTTCAAGGTAGGGGGTCTGCCGTGGGTGTCTTTTGTTTGGGACTACCCCTTTAGAGCGAGTTGCTTCACTTTGCACCAGCGAACGCCTATATCTTCTTCAGATTTATCCCTTCAAGAGAATAACCAATTAATAATTGCTGTTGGAACGGGTTTTGTTCAGCTTGAAAAACTCGATCGCGCTTTTAAGTTGGTTGACCTGTTCCGTCACCGAACTTTGCTCTTCTGCGGCACTGGCAACTTGTGCATTTATGTCAGTCACCGCCTTGCGACTTCCCGCCTGATCAATTACTTCCCCGCTTTATTACAAATCCCTGACGGGAAATTGACATTTTCGTAATTAGGAAAATGACCACCGTCACACCGATAATCGTCCACGTTTTATACAATTTAACAAAGTCGACGATTTATTGGTGCTTAATGCATATGAAACGCGTCATCAAAGTGTCACAGGCATGGATCGCCGCGTTTATTTTTGGAGCACTTCTCACAGGCTGTGGGGGTGGATCATCGGGTAGTGCTAGCGTCGGTTCGCCGGGCGATTCTGGAGATTCCGCTGGTTCAGGCGGTCAAGTTGATTCCGGGGGCACCGGAGGACAAGAGCCATCTCCCGAGCGCTCCGCAGTATTGAGCTGGAGCGCTCCCCTGACTCGCGTTAACGGCGAGAGCATTCCGATGGGTGAGCTCGACAAATATGTGATCCGGTACGGTCAGGATGCTGACGAGCTGAGCGAAGAGGTGGTTGTCACCAATGCTCAGGCCGAAGCGGAAATGTCCTACGAGGTGAGTGGTCTGGACGCAGGGACCTGGTATTTCACCATCCAGGTTCAGGATACCAACGGGCTGATCAGTGAGCCCTCCGATGTTGTGAGCAAGTCCATCCGTTCCTGAGACTAGAACCCCGGGCCTGGAGTATGAAGTCTCAGGCCATCGGGTCTGCAATCGGGAGTTTGAGGGTGAACGCAGAGCCTTCGCCTGGTTGCGACGACACCGAAATTTCCCCTCTATGCTTTTCAACAACGGTCTTGACGAAGGATAGTCCGAGCCCCGTTCCGTGGACTCCGGCCAGCTCAGTGCTTTTTTGACGCCGGTAACGGTCGAACAGGTGCGGCAGTTCCTCCGGATCGATACCGGTACCTTCATCGGCAATTGTCAAACAGGCCTGATGGCCAGCGCGGAAGACCTGAATGCTGACGTCTGATCCACGCGGGCTGTATTGAACGGCATTGGTCAGCAGGTTGATAACGGCGCGCTCCAGAAGCTCTGCATTGCCTTTCAGCCACAAATCCTCGGTACCCTGTAACTGGAGTTGTATCTGCTTCTCTACAGCCTGCTCGCTGACGCTGTCACGGGCGTTCTCTACGATCGCCAGAAATTCGCATTCGTAGAACCGGGTTTCCGTTAATTGTTCCGCCCGGGCCAACTGCACGAATTCCTCGGCCAGGTGATAGCTTCTCCGGGCCAGCCGCCCCAGTTGTTCCAGCTGTTCCTGTTCAATGTGGCTGGGATCCCGTTTCAACTGTTCGATCAGGGCAAGCTGTGAAACCAGAGGCGAGCGCACGTCATGGGAAATAAAGTCGATTGCCTCGCGGTGCTGGCGCTGCTGCTCCCGCAATTCCGAAATATCCGAAATATTGGCAATGATGCCTTGCTGGTCGCTGTCTGGTAGCGAAAACGGTGCAAAATGAATCAGGAAATCTTTGTCGCGAATCCTGAGGTCTACGGTGCGGCTCTGTAATAGGGTCAGGGTGTCGGAAACGGTTTCATGCCAGGGTGGCGTTTCCCGCGGATCGTGTCCCTCCAGCAGTTTTACCAGGGGAAGGCCGGCCAGGCTCGGCATGGGCTCGCGGAACCATTCCTCTATGTGGCCGTTGGCAAAACGGATGACCCCCAGTTCGTCGGTCACGATGATACCGTCGGGCATGCGCTCAAAACTTCTCCGGATGAACTGCTGCATGTGGTTCAACCGATCCGTGGCGATGCGGACCCGCTCGATTCGTGCAGAAATGTTTTCACTGGGTCTGGCTGCAGAATCCGCCGGTACGGCTTGCTCAAGGTGCAGCCTGCGCAGATAGCGCTGGATGGCCTCGCGCCCGAGATCATTGGGTAACAGCAGGCCCAGGTGATAGCGGGTGCCGGCTCGCAATAGCTGAATCCAGCTGCGATTGCTGTCGTGAAACCAGTGCCCCGGAGTCAGGTCATCCGGAATATCGCTCTGTGACAGTCCACGTGCGGAGAGGATGTCGTTCTCCTCCATCAAAAGCCACCCTGTGGGGCGAAACAGGGCCTGGAAGTGCTCCAGAAGTTGTGTCGGGTTCCTTCCCGAGGGTGCGGGCAGGGCGACCTGGGGGCTTCTGGCCAGCTCGTCCAGTTGCCGGTTCAAAAATCGGTTGGTCATGGCCAGTCGAAGGCCGCTGGATACAGGAAAGGCCAAGAGTGGAACCAGCAGTGCGTTTGCAAGGGGAACCCACCATCGCATCGTCAGCAGCACGAACAGATAGATTCCGACCAGTCCCGCCAGTGCCGTCGCGCAGGCGAGAAGGGTTCGCGCAGGGCGCATGGGTGGCAGGGCGAGGGCGAGTATCAGGATGGTTGTCATGGCCAGCAGGGCAGACGCCCACGCCGGTGCGGGTTTAATCAACAATCCCTGCATGTATGCCGACAACACGTTGGCGTGGAATTCAACGCCGGACATCGGACGGCTCAGCCCCGAGAAGGGCGTGGGCAGTATGTCGCCAAAACCGGCGGCTGTGGCACCGACAAAGACTGTTTTGCCACTGAAGTGTTCGGGTGCGGCCGGCTGAGTGAGTACCTGTGAGAAAGAATACGACTGGAGAGAGCCGGCACCACCGATCAGGGGCACAGCACGGTATTGATCCCGAATATTGACATAGGAAGGCGTATCCTCGGTCTCCGGATTTTGTGGTCCAACACCGCTTGCGGCCAGCGCAAGGCTTGGCCAGAGCTGGTTCCCGAGGCCATTAAACAGATAAAGACCCCGGGCAACGCCGTCGCTGTCCAGTTCCACATGAGCATGGCCCAGACCGGCGGCCGCTGAAGCCAGCACTCCAACCGGCAATTGTTCGCTTAACAGGTACTGGGAGGTGGGAGGCGACAGATAGACTGGCAGAATAACGTTGCCGTGACTTCGCATCTGTTCTGCCAGTTGCTGGTCGTCTGGCGACGGTTCGGCGAACAGAATATCGAACACAATGGTTTTTGCGCCTGCCTCGTTGAGCTTGGCAATGAGCTCAGCGTGCAGATTACGGGGCCAGGGCCAGCGGCCCAGGCGATTCAGGCTCAGCTCGTCGATCGTCACCAGAACCACCTCGTCCGAGGCTTCCAGTGGATTCGAGGTGATGGCTTGGTCGTACAGCCAGTAATCCAGGCGTTGAGGTAGTTCGGTTGTCTGGATAAGCAGGAGCAGTGCCAGCAGTATCAGGCCCAGAGTCCAGGGGGTCGTTTTAATTGGCAGCCAATCCCGGTTCATGAGCCCTGCTGTGTGGTTCGGTCGATCAACGGATTATTCCAGGTACAATTCCCTCCCTGGTCCCCAACGGCTTTGCAGTGGACCATCAGAAAGAGCTTTCAGGCGCACAAAATACCGCCTTCCGGGAATAAGACGCAAGGCTGCCGTGGTATCAGGCAGTGTTGCCTCCTTGATGATATTGTTGAAGCCCGGCTCCTCCGAGAGTTGCAGTCGGTATTCTGCCGCCGTGTCTACCTTCTCCCAGAACACCCTTACCTGGCTGTCGATGTAGTTCACGCTGATGATCCGAACCGGAGGCAGGCTGCCATTGACCACCAGCTCCCGCGGCTGCGTTGTAGCAACTGAATTGCCGCCTGCTTCGGTCACCACGCGCCAGTAATACTTGCCAGGCCCAAGCGGGCGTGAGGGCAGGGCAGCCGTTTCGGGTGCCCACTCGCTGGTGGCGATCAGGTTCCGGAAATCCTGATCTTCGGCTATCTCTACCCGAGCCACTTCATTGTCGCCGTTAAGCTGCCAGCGAAACTCGGGCATATCGTCGTTGACGGTGCCCCCATCTTCCGGAGCAACCAGGCTGGCAGTCCTGGCCTGAAGATCGACTTCCAGCGGGACGACGCGTGGCATCCCCGCCGTGCCGCGAGTATCGAGTGCCGCCAGGTGTACCTCATAGCTGCCATTATCCAGTTGCCCGATATCAAAGCTGTTGCCTGTCAGTTTTCGGCTTTCTACCCAGCGGCCTGTGTCGCTTTCGAAGATGTCCACCCGGTGCATGGGGGCGCGACTTTCCTGCCAGGTCATGGTGGTGGGCAGTTGGGTCAGTCTCGGTGGCAGTGGATCGAGCGCCGGCGCTGGCGGTAGGCGGCGAATGCTCAGGCCGTCATTGTTAGTGGTGGACAGGCTGGCTCCGAAACCCGCAGGGATCCGGCGGGTCTTGCCGGGGGCCCCGAAGTCAACGTCGCCCTCGGTTACCTGCAGGCGAGTGCCCTCTGCCGATGTCTGGAGTGAAAATGCGGTACCTCTCACGGCGGCGACGGCCGAAGGCGTTTCAATCTCGAATCGTGCGCCTCCCTCCATGACCGGCTTCACTCGGGTGTGGATCTCGCCCCTGTCGAGTCGGAGTCTGGTATCGACCATGCCGGCTTTGCCGTATTGGGTCAGGCGATTGAAGATGAGTCGAGAATTCGGAGAAATCCTTACTTCCGAGCCGTCCGCCAGTTCAATGGTGGCGGTCCCGGACGCGGACAGAATTTCATCACCAACGCGGATGAGGGCGTCTTCACTCAGGGGTGTTTTCCGACCGGTATTTCCGGAAATCAGCTGTACGGTTCCGGTGACCGATGTCGCCCGCGCCGGCTGAGGTTGGCGCTTTAGCCAGGCAAGGGGAATTCGCACACTGTCGCCGGCACCCAGAATGGCACCGTTGCCAATCTTGTTGTATTGCAGAAGGCGACTCGCGGGATAATTGGGTGCGAGCAGGTCGTTGGCCACTTCCGAAAAGCTTTCTCCCGGCCGCAAGGTGTAGATCCACTCGGGCACCGGGTTGGCCGACGAAACGTCAGAATGCCCGGCTGAACCGCGCGTTACCGAAAGCTCGGCAGCCGCGGGGGCAGCCCAGGCAAGCAGTGAAAGGATCAGCAGCAGTGCCGGTAATCGCGGAGCCGGGCTGTCAGTCATTGGCTGCCCTGGCGGGTTCGTCGACGTCAAAGGCCTGGTCCTGCGCCTTCATGGCCTCCAGTCGGTAGCCCCGCTGGTAAATGGTCTTGATGCGGAAGCCGTTTTCCGGGTTCAGGCCGAGACGACGGCGCAGTCGGCTCATATGCGTGTCCACGGTACGGGTATTGATATCCCGCGCCAGACCCCAGACGCGCTCAAGCAGCATTTCCCGAGTCAGCAGCCGGCCCTGGTTCTGGAACAGGAACAGGGTCAGATCGAAATCCTTGTCGGTCAGCGTCAGTTCTTCACCATGGAGTGCAATGACCCTTTGCTGCGTGTTGATTTCGAACGGACCATAGCGAAGCACTTCCTTTTCGCTGTCAGGATTGGAGCGTCTCGCCAGAGCATTGATGCGCGCGCCCAATTCCGCCGCACGGGCCGGCTTGGCCAGGTAATCGTCGGCGCCGGCATCCAGAGCCCGAACAATATCTGCCTCGCTGTCCCGCTGGGTGAGAAACACGACTGGAATCGGCCAGTTCAGCTGGGCGCGAACGCTCTCGAGAACATCAATGCCGGTCATGTCCGGAATCTGCCAATCCAGAATCAGGAGGTCATAGCTGCGGTGCAGAACCGCGCTCAGGAAATTTTGGCCGGTCGGGAAGCTGTCGCAGTGGTGCCCGCTTTCAGACAGAATTGACTGGATGTGCTGTGCCTGTTCGGTTTCATCTTCAAGCAAAGCAATACGCATTAAGCCTCTCCCGGAGTGTCGCTCTCTTGCCTGGTATCGAGCAGAGCTTTCAATGGACTACTCTGCTATATCAATCAATTATCACAAAATGTGGATCTGCGTTCAGTATCGTTATGTAGACTTGCGTAAACGGACTGAAGGCTTTCCGTTGTCGTCGTCCAGTGTTTGTCGGCAGCCGGGGAAATTACTGCAGCCCCAGAACCAGCCTTTTTTCCCTTTTCGTCGCACCAGGGGCGAGAAACAGTGGGGGCATGGAATGGGTTTCTGGCCAGTGCCATCCTGAGGCGTGGCTTCTTCCAGCGGTCGGGTGCCCCGGCAATCCGGGTAGCGGGTGCAGGCAAAAAAGCGGCCGAATTTGCCCTCTCGCTCCAGCATCGGGGCGCGACATTTGGGGCAGTGGGGCTGTGCCTCTGGCGAGGTTGTGCCGATGCTCTCCGAGTCGACGGTCGGGCGGCCCTGGGGCCTGGCCAGAAAGCCGCGGATCTCCTCTTTGAGGGTATCCAGAAACTTTCTGGGGTCGCCCTCGCCACGGCGAATGCTCTCCAGGTTGGCTTCCCAGACGGCCGTGCGATCCGGCTTGCTGACCGATTCGGGCAAAGCACTGATCAACGCCTTGGCTTTGTCGGTGGCGCGGATATGCCGACTGTCGCGGTACAGGTAATCGCGCTTGAATAAGGTATCGATGATCGCAGCCCGGGTTGCTTCGGTGCCCAGGCCATCGGTCTCGCGTAGGGTTTTGCGAAGTTCGGTATCGGTTACAAATCGGGCAATGTTGGTCATTGCCGAGAGCAGGGTCGCGTCGGTGAAATGCTGGGGCGGCTGGGTTTTGCGCTCGCTGAGGTTGCTATCGTCGCAGAATACCGGTTCGCCTTTTTCCAGTCTGGGAAGCGGTGCCTTCTCCGGTTCCTTGCGAGCTTCTCGCAGTTTCAGTTCCAGCGTTTTCCAGCCGGGCACCAGGATGGCCGTTTCCGTCGCGCGGAATTCGTGCTCTGACACTCGTACCGTTAGCTTACCCTCCCTGTGCACGGCATCGGGCGCGAACTGCATCAGATAGTACCGGCTGATCAGTCCGTAGATTTTTTCTTCCGCGTCACTGAGTTTGCCGTTCGGCGTCGGGCGGCTGGTTGGGATAATAGCGTGGTGGGCGTCGACCTGTTTGTCGTTCCACGCGGAAGTCCTGCGGCCAAGGTCTGCGCCGTTGCAGGCTTGCTCCAGATCCGGTGCCACTCGGGCAATGGCTCTTATCACCTGCTCCCGCTGGCTGTAGTGGCCTTCCGGTAAAAACCGGCAATCTGATCGCGGGTAGGTGATGAGCTGGTGGCGCTCGTAAAGATTCTGGGCGGTATCCAGGACGTCTTTGGCACCCATGCGGAATAGCCGGCCTGCTTCAATTTGCAGGGCCGACAGGGAAAACGGCAGCGGTGGCGCTTCCGACCGATCCCGAAAGCGGGACTCGGTGATGGTGCCGGGTCGGTTTCGAACGCTGTCGGCAATCTGTTCAGCGACTTCCCGGTTGAGCAGGCGGTTCTCTTCATCCAGGTAATCCTGGAACTGCTCGTTGGGCTGCCAGCGGGCGGTGAAGGTTTGCTGGTCGGCTTCTTCCTCCTGAGCCCTGAACCTTGCTTCAATGCGGTAATAGGGCTTGGGCTGGAAGTGTTCGATGGTATTGTCACGTTCAACCACAAGGCCAAGTACCGGAGTCTGTACCCGGCCAACGGAATAGACCCCCTGTTCACCCTGCCGCTGATAACTGAGGGTATAAAATCGGGTCAGGTTGATGCCATAGAGCCAGTCGGCGCGTTGTCTGGCCAGGGCGGAATGGGATAACCGACGGAATTCCCGGTTGTCCCTGGGGCTCTGGATCGCCCGGGCCACGGCCGCTGGCGTCAAATCGTTGATCAGTATCCGTTGAACCGGGGCGCTGGCACCGAAATAGCGGATAACTTCGTCCACCAGCAGCTGGCCTTCCCGATCCGGGTCGCCAGCATGAATAATGGTCTTGGCCTGGCGAATCAGCGATTCCAGCACCTTTAATTGTTGCTGAACACTGTCCTTGGGCATGACCTCCCATTTGTCGGGAAACATCGGCAGGTCTTCCTGGCGCCATTTCTTCCAAGCGGGGTTATAGCGTGCAGGTTCTGCCGGTTCCAGCAGGTGGCCGATGCACCAGCTAACGGTGGCAGCATTTTCGCCAGTGCCACAGCGTATCCAGCCCTGGCCTTTCTGGTGAGGGCCAGGGAGGGCAGCGGCGATGGCGCGGCCGAGACTTGGTTTTTCGGCGATGTACAGGTGCATGGGGTTTGGGTGTTTTGGAATCGGGATGGGAATGTGGCGCTTTGGCTTTATGGTGTCAAGGCTCTCGGGTGTGTCCTGTATGTGTAGTAGACTGAGGGTGTTGGTGGAGGCGGCTGTGAAGATGGCTTTCCCAAAAGACGCCGTGAACCCATCCATGGGGGCTTGGTGCTGCCATCCTTGGCAACACACACTTTTGGGAAAGCCATCTCCACACCCGCTTCTGACCGTTCGCCATTCGCCCTCTTCCATCAGGGTTGAGCTGTAGGAGTCTCGAAACATGAAGATCCAGAATGCAATTGAAACCAAGCTGAACGACGCCTTCGATGCGCGTGTGCTTCAGGTGGAGAACGAGAGCCACAAGCACAGTGTGCCTCCTAATTCTGAAACTCATTTCAAGGTGACCCTGGTGTCGCCGGAATTTGAGGGGCAGATGAGGGTGCGGCGGCATCAGGCGATTTACAAGGTGCTTGCCGAGGAACTGGCGGGGCCGGTTCATGCGCTGGCGTTGCATCTATACTCACCGGAAGAATGGGAGGCGACGGGGCAGTCGGCGCCGGAATCTCCGAATTGTATGGGCGGGTCGAAGAAAGATCCGGCGATGGCGACGCGGACCGCACAGGGAGAGGGTTCATGAGTCAGTTTTTCCAGATTCATCCGGAGACGCCACAGAAGCGTCTGATCAATCAGGCGGTGGATATTCTGCGTCGTGGCGGGGTGATCGTGTATCCCACGGATTCAGCCTATGCCATTGGCTGTCACCTGGGTGACAAGCAGGCGGCGGATCGGATCAAGCGGATTCGCCGTCTGGATGACAAGCACAACTTCACCTTGGTGTGCCGGGATCTTTCGGACATCGGGGTCTATGCCAAGGTGGACAACACCCAGTACCGGTTGCTGAAGAATTTCACGCCCGGGCCCTACACTTTCATTCTGGATGCCACCAGTGAAGTGCCCCGGCGGCTGCTTCATCCCAAACGCCGGTCAGTAGGCGTCCGTGTGCCGGACAATGCCATTGTTCAGGAGCTGTTGGGCGAGCTTGGTGAGCCCATCATGAGTAGCACTCTGATTCTGCCGGGCGAAACCGATCCGATGACAGACCCTTATGAAATCCGGGAAACCCTGGAGCATGAGCTGGATCTGATTATCGACGGGGGATTCTGCGGTATGGAAGCGACCACGGTCGTGGACTTTACCGGCGAGGCTCCGGTGGTTACCCGTGTTGGTAAGGGGGATCCGGCGCCTTTCGAGGTCTGATTCTCCTGATCCGTCTTTCCTTTATGCCCGGGCGTTCAGATTAAAGGCGTACGCCCGGCTATTCCCTGCAGCTTCGATTTGCTCGGCACTCACTGAGCGGCGCATGGTGTCGTAACGGTGCACGAGGTCCTGCAGGCCGTTAAATTGCTGGTTCTCGCTGATCAGTGTGTCCAATAGCGGGTTATTCACCCCGTACGCCTGATTCAGTTTGAGCGCATTGTCCATGAAATGCAGCGTTGGCTCGTTAACGCTGAGGCGATTGAACGCTTCCTTGAAGTTTTTGTTTACGTTCAGGTCTTTTTCAATCTGGATGCGAGTGTTGTCTGCGATTTTCCCTTCCACCGCAACGCTGCCATTCTCCGTTTTGCTCACGTTCAATGCGGTTGCCGGGTGCAGGTTGTATTCGGCAAGTTTGTGCCGCAGTGTTTCTCGAACGAAGGCAAGATCCTGCCCCACAGTTTGTTTGTAGTCGGTCATGGCCAGTCGGCGGGCTTTCAGCCGTGAGAGGTCAGACTGGTTGTTCTCCGAGGGTGTAAAACGGTCATCGCCAGGTGTCGGCTCGGTTTCCATGGCCTTTGCCTGTGCTTTGCCGGGCGCGGCTTCCGGCCCTGTTGAAGGCGTCTGGCGCCTTTCCATGGCCTGCTGGAACTGGGTGCTCGCCCGGATCAGAGATGTCAGTAGGGACATGGATGGGTTTCCTCCTTCGGTCAACCGGAGTGCGGTTTCCGAACAGTCAGCGTTGGGAATCACGAATGCTTGTCATCATGCTCTGCAGCTTTCAGGCCAACTCGATGAAGTCCCGGGCTGAGGGCTCCCTCCTTCCTTCATGTGTAAACGACTTTTCCCGGATCTGATCTGGGTCAGGAAATAATTGACGCATATCTATAAAGTTTGGCGACAGTTAGTTGTCATCACGAAACGTCAAAACAACGTCCTGGCCGCATGCCGCGCGGTCTCTGTGTCGGGTTACCATGAAAAAACAGTATTCCATCCGCTTTCTCTTACTTGCCGCTTTGGCGGCTGCCTTCTCCCTGGTGCTCGTGTTTACCGTAATCTACAGTGCAGACTCACAGCGTGATCATCTTGAAGAGTTCAGCCACAAATACGTGGATGGACTGGCAAAATCCTATTTCGATGGGCTGAATACCATGATGGTCACCGGCACCATCGGTAACCGGGATGTGCTTCGGAAAAAGGTGATGGCGTCTGAAGACGTGCTGGACGTGCGGGTGATTCGCAGTGACCATTTGAACCGGATCTTCGGCAACGGCAACGCGTCGGAACAGAAGCGGGAACCTTTGGACAAGAAAGCGCTTGCCGGTGAGCGGGTGGAGTCCTATTCCAGCAATGAGGACGGGCGAGTCTACACACTGATCGAGCCCGTGATCGCGATGGAGAACTATCAGGGCGTCAACTGTCTTGGCTGTCATCAGGCCAGTGAGGGAGACGTTCTTGGAGCCATTCGGGTGGACTATTCCATGGCTGACAGCGATGCCCGTTTGCAGCAGCAACTGCTGACCAGTGGCGGTATTCAGGTAGCCATCTTTGCTGCGGTGTTTTTCCTGACCGCCGCCGCTTTGAGTCGACTGGTGTTTTCCCGTTTGCGGCGACTCCACGACCGCATGGACGAGATCTCCAGAAATTCTGACCTGACCATTGAGCTTGAGGTTACCCGCAACGACGAGATCGGTTCCGTGTCCCGGGCGTTCAACCGGATGATGGCGAAGATACGGGAGAGCATGAATACCGTCATGGACAACGCCGAACAGGTTGAACAGGCGGCCAGAAGCATTGCGGGGAAGGCTGACACGACAGAGAGGGAAGTGCTTGCCCAGCGTGACAACACAGATCAGGTGGCCAGCGCCACTACCGAGATGGCCGCATCTGCGGTTCAGGTCCGGGAAAATGCCATTCATACCACCCGAAAATCCGCAGATACTGCGGAATCAGCGAGCAAGGGTGAGAGCCTTGCCCGGAATGCAGTAAAAAGCATCGAGGCATTGAACACCGAGGTCCAGAGTGGCGCAAAACGCATTGAGCAGCTGGATCAACGTACCAGCCAGATGTCGGATATGCTGGAGGTAATCTCCAATATCGCTGACCAGACCAACCTGCTGGCGCTCAATGCCGCCATCGAGGCGGCCCGTGCCGGAGAGCAGGGGCGCGGTTTTTCTGTGGTGGCCGATGAGGTGCGTGCGCTGGCGTCGAGAACCCAGGATTCAACGGAGGAAATCCGGAACACCATCAACGGACTGAAGGGAGAGGTTGTCGATTGTGTGGCCACCATGCGCCATGCCTCTGAGATGGCAGAGCATCAGGTTTCAGCCATTCTGACCGTAGAGTCTGAACTGCAAACCATTGCCTCTGCTGTGCGGGAGATCACCAACCTCAATCAGGAAATGGAGAGCGCTGCCAACGAGCAGAGCGATGTCTCCGAATCCATTAATCACAACGTGATTGAAATCAGTCGCTCGGCAGAGCAGACCTCCGGGGATGCCAAGGAGACAGCGAGAATTGCCGGAGACCTTCTGGCCATGGCCGAGAATCTCAGGAAAACCATCGAACAGTTCCGGCTGAATCAGGAAAGCCGCCTTTAGAACGGCGGCGTGGGTCTGGCGACAGGCTCAGCCCCGATGGTCGGAAACAAAGGGGTTGGTGGCTCGCTCCCGGCCAAAGGTGGACATCGGACCGTGTCCGGGAATGAACGCAACCTCGTCGCCGAGCGGGAACAGCTGTTCCCTGATAGAGCGAATCAGTGTTGCGTGGTCGCCCTTTGGAAAATCCGTGCGTCCGATGGAGCCATGGAACAGCACGTCACCCACAAGCGCCAGACCGGATTCCTTATGATAAAAAACCACATGCCCCGGTGTGTGGCCGGGGCAGTGAAGGACCTCCAGAGTCTGGTTGCCCACCGTGACCTGCTGCCCATCTTCCAGCCAGCGATCCGGGGTGAAAACTTCCGGGGCCGGAAACCCGAACATCTGCGCCTGCTGGGGCAGGCCAACAATCCAGAAATTGTCTTCCTTCTGCGGCCCCTCAATGGGAATACCCAGCTCTTTGGACAGCTCCGCAGTTCCGCCGGCATGGTCAATGTGGGCATGGGTAAGCAGAATTTTCTCGACCGTCACGCCTTCCTCAGCCACAGCGGCGCGAATCTTCTCCAGATCCCCGCCCGGATCGACTACGGCTGCCCGGCGCGTCTTTTCGCACCAGATCAGTGAGCAGTTCTGCTGGAAAGGCGTGACCGGAATGATTCTGTAGTTCAGTGACATACCTGTTCTCAATCGCTGAAGAAATGGCTAGTGCCATCAGTTTACTGGAACATCCCGCGTAACAACGAACGCGCCCCGCAAATCGCCCTCGGAGAAGCCGGTCGCCTTGTCTTCAGGATAGAGTTCAGCCAGTTTTGCCTTCACCTCCGGGGCGATGGACTTACCGTGACAGCCAAGGCAAAGTTTCTGTGTCGGGATGGCGCTCATATATTGGAACGCCGGCTGTCCGGACGCTTCGGAGACCTGCCAGACCTCCACCGGTTTTCCGTTCTTTACCGGCTGTCTGTCCATGGCCAGCAGCTGGATCTCCTGCCAGTCGGTCGGGGTGTTTTCCGGGTTCCGGACTTTCAGACTGGTCCGACTGATGACCCAGCCGCCGCTGCTGTTGTTGCTGGCGATTTCCGGTGCCACAGTCTTGCAAACACCAATACCGTTTGTGAGGCCGCCTTCTTTGATGGCCGCCTGGAGCGCCTGCTTCAGTGAGCCGCCGAAGCTTTTCACCAGGGAACGTGCTTCGGCAACCATTGCTTTCGGGCTATCTGCTTGGGGTTGCGCGAGAAGTGGCATGGAAAGCAAGGAGCATAGCAAGGCTGTTGTGATGGTCGGTTTGGTCATTGAATCTCTCCCGGGCTTCTTGGCTTTGGAATAAGTATATAACAAAAGAATAATCTCAAATTGAGCCAGGACAGATTCCGGTAGAGCCGATGAATGATTACCACGCCAGCCAGATAACGTGGCGGGCACCCTTGCCGGGTCGCAAGGCCCTCACAGTAACGGGCTCAACAGAAAATCCTGCCCGTCGCAGCCTCTCTGTGAAGGAATGCTCCTGGCCGGCAGACCAGTAGGCAAGGATGCCATCAGGTCGCAGGGCGTTCTGGGCGGCCGCAATGCCATCCGGTGAGTAGATCCAGTTGTTTTCTTTGCGGGTGAGGCCTTCCGGGCCGTTGTCGACATCGAGAAGGATGGCATCCCATTCGCCGTCGCTGTTTCTGAGTAATTCGGCCACATCACCAATGTGAACCTGCGCTCTCGGGTCGTTCAGCGGGTTGCCCGCCGCAGAGCCCAGCGGCCCGCGATTCCAGGCTTCTACTTCGGGAACCAGCTCGGCTACCGTCACCTGCGCATCGTCGCCCAGAGCGGCCAGCGCTGCTGCCAGCGTGAACCCCATGCCCAGGCCGCCGATAAGAACCCGGGGAGCAGGCTGATCGGCAATCCGTTCGCACGCCAGGGTGGCAAGAGCATCCTCCGAGCCGTGGATCCGGCTGTTCATCAATTCTCCGGTGGTGCCGGCAATTTTGATGGAAAATTCATCATTGCGTTGCAAAAGACGTAATCGGGTTCCCTTGCCGGGGATCATTGCGGTTCCGATTTCGGTAAAGCGGGCCATTGAGAAGTCCTGATGTCGGTAAGGAGGGGCAGTTTAGCTCGCCTGGAGCCAGGTTGAATATCACGGACCGAGAATCGGGGTTAAGAGAGGTGGTACCCCCGGCAGGACTCGAACCTGCTACCTTCCCCTTAGGAGGGGGACGCTCTATCCAGATGAGCTACGGGGGCATTATCGCGAGAAGGGCGGTATGATAGCGGGCTAAGACCTGAGGCTCAAGGTTCGGTCCGGTTTCAGAGAATGTCACGGAGTGTGTTTTGCCAGATCCTTTCTCGCTAAGCGTGATTGTTCCCGTGTGGATGGAAGCGGCAGGTGTAACCGACACCCTGCGCGCCCTGCAACCGATCCGTAACCGGGGGCATGAGGTGGTTGTCGTTGATGGTGGCAGTACCGATCGAACCGTTGAGCTGGCCCGGCCACTTTGCGACAGGGTGGTTGTGTCAGAGAAGGGCCGGGCGCTTCAGATGAACGCCGGCGCGGCAGTTGCAAAGGGCGATCTACTGTTGTTTCTGCACGCAGATACGCGCCTGCCGGAAGAAGCTCTGGAGCATCTCGCAAGTTTCGTCCATTCCCGTCGCGCCTGGGGGCGGTTCGATGTGCGGCTGAGTGGTGAGCGGCTGCTTTTCCGGGTTATTGCCTGGTTCATTAACCAGCGCTCGCGCCTGTCAGGCATCTGCACCGGTGATCAGGCCATGTTCGTACGGCGGGATGTTTTCGACGCCCTGGGTGGTTTTCACCCGATGCCGCTCATGGAAGATGTCGAATTCTCACGCCGTCTTTGCCTGGTGTCCCATCCTTTCTGTATAAAAGAGCCAGTCGTTACCGATAGCCGCCGTTGGCAGAAATACGGTGCCTGGCGAACGATTTTTCTGATGTGGCAGCTGCGCTGGCGGTATTGGCGTGGTGAATCGCCGGAGTCCCTGGCCCAAATTTACCGATCGGATGTGCGCAATGCCTCAAAGTAATCCGCCTGCGGCGGTTTTTCTCCAGTTTGCCAAATGGCCGGAAGCCGGACGGGTTAAAACCCGGTTGATGCCCGAATTGGGTGCGGTCGGGGCTCTCGAAGCCCATGTTCGGCTCACGCTGGCTGTGCTGGATAACCTGTGTGCGACCGGCTATCCGGTGGAATTCTGGTGGGATAGACCGGTGGATGACCGGCCCGGCGAGGCGGCCTCTATCATTGAAGAGCTTGATGCCGCCGGCCTGATGCAAGGCGTTCAGGAGGGCAGCACGCTGGGCCAACGGATGTATCGAGCGTTGAGCCTGTCTCTTCAGGATTATGACCGGGCATTGGTGGTGGGCAGTGATTGCCCCTCGGTCGATCCGGATTACGCCCGTAACGCCGTCGCGCTCCTGAAAGACTACGACGTTGTGCTTGGGCCCTCAGACGATGGCGGCTATGTCTTGATTGGAGCCTCCCGAGTGGCTGAGGGAATGTTGGATGACATTGCCTGGGGCACGCCGGAGGTTCTGGCCCAGACCTGTAAGCGCCTGAAAGCATCGGGGCTCAGCTATTGTTTGCTGGAGCCCCGTTGGGATGTCGACGAGCCCGAAGACTGGGCGCGCTTTCTGCGCACTCTTTGAGGACTCTAGCTGGCGGGCACCGGCGGCAGCTCGGTGAGCCTGCCAAGCGCCCGGTTTGCCTCCAGGCCATTCCCACCTGTAACCACTTCTAATGCCTGCTTGCGCTCCAGCACGGCCTTTCTGAAGGTTTCCAGCAATTGTGGTTTTCCGACCTGCTTGATCGCGTTGGCCAACTGCTGGCGGGAATCAAACGTGTCCATGCCCCGATCAATCTCACGCCAGTAGCGGCTGGAAATCTCGCCGAGTTGCCGGTCCCGCTCGAGTAGCTTGCTGATAACGGCCTGTTTCTCCCGATCAAGGCGTTCCGCTGTCAAAGCGGAGAGGGTTTCCTCAAAGCTGTTGGAGAATTTCTGAACCGCCTGGTCAATCTCTGCCGGGGAAGCGGAAGGTGACTGCACAACAAACCCCAAGGCCGGTGTTTCAAGCATTTCAAAAGGCGTTGCGTAAACGATGTAGCCCATCTGGCGGGTGGTTCGGATCTCTTCGTAGAACGGGCTGCTGATAATCTGGGCCAGCAGCCGGAATCGGGCCCGTTCCTCAAAGCTGGTGTTGTCTCCCTGCATGTATAGGGTATAGCCCGTGTCTGGATGGTCCACGTCGATGGAGACGAGGGTTTCATTATCTGGCAGCTGGCGCACCTGGCTTCGTGCTACCCGGACCAGCTCGCTGTTGCCCAGAACAATGGCGTCAATTTGCCGCGCGAGGTTAAGAGTCGAGGCCTCGGTGAGGTTTCCGTGCGCCATCATAACCGGGTCAACCTGTGACACCAGGGCTTCAGAGAAGGACTGCAGTTCCTCGAAGCTAACTTCCCGGGCGGCTCTCAGCTTGGCGTCGGTGGGCCAGGCGCCTTCGATGAGGGACGTCTGGATAAACTCAGAGGTCTGTTCGACGGGGCGATCCTTGGCCTTGTTCTGCAGGCCGTCAATCAGCTGCTGCCGCGCGATCTCGAAACGTTGTTCGGTCAGTTCCGGTGCAGCCACCTGGAGCAGAATCCGGTTCATCAGGGTATGGAGTTTGTCGTCGTAACCGCCGACCCGGACCGTGATACCCCTGAGATGCGGATAGACGCTGTAATCCAGGCCCGCAAGACTGGCGGAGTAAGCCCAGGCGTTCAGATTGGCATTGATAGCGTCCACCAGCAGCTGAGTGAGCACGTAGCTGCGTGCCGACGCTCGGGTGGCAGGCGTACGAAGGCCCACAAACACGTTGGCTTTCGGGGTATCAAACCGGGTATCCCGGGCAAACCAGACATCCATTCCCTCGATGGTTGCCAGTTGTGTCGGCTGCGCCATGGTTTTTCCGGGCACCATCGCCAGATCTTCCGGCACAAATGGATTCTCCGGCGGCAGGCGCAGCTGGGCAGCGAGTTCTGGCAGGAACTGGGTCCTCAGTGTTGCCGGGTCGAGTGGTTTTCGGGCCCACGCCGCTTCGTACCAGTCGGTTCGGTTCGGATTTTCAAGTTCAGGCTCCGGTGCCAGAACAAAAGTAAGGAGGTTGTCCGGCGTCAGCCTGTCCAGAATGTCGCGGTACTGTTCCGGCGCGAAGCGCTCAACCAGCCAGGGCGCCCGCAAAACGTCTTCGGCGGGATAGTCCTGGAGGTAACGAGAAAGGCGCATGGCTTCGTGCAGGGGGTTACCCTGTTCGCGGAATCGAAAATCGATGCGAGCCAGGTTCTGCATTTCCAGGAAACGCTGCTCGCTGATACCTTTCTGGCGAATCTTCTCGATGTAATCGAATACCAGCGGCAGGATGTCCTCATGGCGAGCCAGTCCTTCCGGTGTCAGGGAAATGCTGATTTCGAGGGTGGCGTTCTCGCCGGTATCCATGCCCAGACCTGCGGAAAGGCTTTCCGCCAGACCGGCCCGTTTCAGAACGTCGAACAGGCTGCCTGGGCCCTCGTGGCCGAGCAGGTTGGCCACGTAGCTGGCGGGTTTGGTGCGGTAGTTCGCTTCCTGGGACGGAATAGGGAACGTGAGCGACAGGCTTCGAACGTCCTTCAGTGCTTCTGCTGTGACCTTGGCTGGCAGCTCATCTGAGCGGTACAGGCTGGCGACGTGACGCTTGGTCTCAAGGTTGCGGTTTTCAATGGCATCGAACCGCCCTCGCACCATGGATTCCAGCTCGTCCAGGGTTTGGGGCCCGTAAACCGCCAGGCTCATGATGTTCGAGGAGTAATGCTGCTTCCAGAACTCGATCAGGTCCGGCCGAAGGGGATTTGCTTCCGTATTCTCAAGGGTGCTCAGGTTTCCGACGGCAAAGTGACTGAAGGCGTGATCCGGATTGCTAACGGCCTTCTTGACGGAATAGAAGCGTCGACCATCGTCTTTCTGTTTGGCGCTGAACTCCGAGTGCACAGCGTTGCGCTCACGATCCACCAGTTCGGCGGTAAATAAGGGCGCGGAAAATTGCTGGGCGAACCGATCCAGTGCCGGTTCCAGAAATTCGGCCTGAACATCGAAGAAGTAGTTCGTGTCCTGGAACGCGGTGAAGGCGTTGTGCTGGCCACCGTGGCTCTTGATGAACTGCTGGTACTCGCCAGGATCGGGGTATTTCTCGGTCCCAAGGAACAGCATGTGCTCGAGGAAGTGGGAGAGGCCTTCGCGCTCCGCCGGATCATCTCCGCTACCAACAGCAACGTTCATTGAGGCCGCTGCTTTGTCTGCATCCTCATCAGACACCAGAATGACCTTCAGGCCGTTGTCCAGTTCGATAAACCGGTATTGGTTGTCGTCATTGGGGCTCTTCTCCGGAATCTGCGCAGAAAGAGCAAGGGTACTGAACAGCAAAAGTATGAGCAGGGAAAACAGGCGTGAGATCGGGTTCTGCATGGAGTTCTTCCTGACGGTACGTGTGTTCATAGGCCCTCTGGGATCCGGAGAAGAGGTTTGCGAATCAGTGCATCAGCGCGTTGCGGGTGCTTTCAGGCTGCTGGTCAAGTGTTTTACGTGCCAGGTCTGCGGCTTTCTCACTGTCCAGCTGGCCCGAGGCAATACGCTCAAGAACCGTGGCCATGATGGCGACGGACTGGCGATAATCGGCGAACTCGGCCTGGAAGGCCTTGTCGATGGCCTCGTAGACCGCCTGAATTTTCTCTTCCCGTGAACCAGCGTTATCGGCTGTGTCGTTGATGGCCTTCAGGCAGGCCCGGGCAATCGAAATGTAGCGTTCCGCGTTGGGATTGTCTTTCTGCATAGTAGGGGTTCCGAAGGTCGGTGTTCCTGTGAAAACAAGAGATGCCAAAAGGCGCGATAAGTTCCCGATTATGTCATTGCTGGCGGGCGCTTTCATTGCATTGTGGTAATCCGGAAATTGAGCATGCACGGGGCAATTTCTGTGCTAGTCTCAAAAACATTGTGTCGACGAACCGGACAGGCATGTCCCGCTTGTCGGGTCAGAAATTTAGAGTAATAGCTCTATACAAAACAAAGGCTTACAGAGTAAAAGCTCTAAAAAAGTTCGATACATGAAGGTTGCAATTAAGTACAATGCCGGCGTTTCCTGAAAACTCTAAGACTTTAGTCGTATGGGTGCCGGCATGGATAGACAACAACAGAGCAACAGGCAGGGTGGAAGATTGATGAATTATTTCCTGACGGGTGGCACCGGATTTATTGGCCGTTTCCTGGTGGAGAAGCTTCTGGCACGTGGTGGCACTGTCCACGTACTGGTGCGTGAACAATCCCAGGACAAGCTGGACAAATTGCGTGAGCGCTGGGGCGCGGATGAAACCCAGGTGAAGGCCGTCATAGGCGACCTGACCAGCAAGAATTTGGGCATCGACGCCAAGACGATGAAAGCCCTGAAAGGGAAAATCGACCACTTTTTTCACCTCGCCGCCGTGTACGATATGGGCGCAGATGAAGAAGCCCAGCAGGCGACCAATATCGAGGGCACCCGCGCTGCGGTGAATGCTGCAGAAGCGATGGGCGCCAAACACTTCCATCACGTTTCTTCCATTGCGGCTGCCGGTCTGTTCAAGGGAATCTTCCGCGAAGACATGTTCGAGGAAGCCGAGAAGCTGGATCATCCGTACCTGCGGACCAAGCACGAATCTGAAAAGGTCGTTCGTGAGGAATGCAAGGTTCCCTTCCGCATCTACCGCCCGGGCATGGTGATTGGGCATACCGCTACCGGTGAAATGGACAAGGTGGATGGCCCCTACTATTTCTTCAAGATGATTCAGAAAATCCGCCACGCGTTGCCCCAGTGGGTCCCGACCATTGGTGTCGAGGGTGGGCGTCTGAACATTGTGCCGGTGGATTTCGTGGTTAACGCCATGGATCACATTGCTCACCTTGAGGGTGAAGACGGCAAGTGCTTCCACCTGGTGGATACCGATCCGTACAAGGTTGGCGAAATTCTCAACATCTTCAGCGAGGCTGGTCACGCACCCCGGATGGGGATGCGGATCGATTCCCGCATGTTCGGCTTTATTCCGCCATTCATTCGCCAGAGCTTGAAGAACCTGCCACCGGTGAAGCGTCTGACGTCGGCCATTCTTGATGACATGGGCATTCCGCCATCCGTGATTTCGTTCATCAATTACCCGACCCGTTTTGACGCCCGCGAAACCGAGCGCGTTCTGAAAGGCACCGGCATTGAAGTGCCCCGCCTGCCGGACTACGCGCCGGTGATCTGGGATTACTGGGAGCGCAATCTGGATCCGGACCTGTTCAAGGACCGCACGCTCAAGGGCACGGTTGAAGGTCGCGTCTGCGTGGTGACCGGTGCTACGTCCGGTATTGGCCTTGCAACTGCCCAGAAACTGGCAGACGCCGGCGCGATCCTCGTGATCGGTGCCCGCAAACTCGAGCGCCTGAAAGAGGTGGCCGCAGAGTTGGAGTCCCGGGGCGCAAGCGTACACGCCTATCCCTGCGATTTTTCCGATATGGATGCCTGCGACGAGTTCGTGAAGACCGTGTTGGATAACCATGGCCAGGTCGACGTGCTGGTCAACAACGCCGGGCGCTCGATTCGCCGTTCACTGGATCTGTCGTTCGACCGCTTCCACGATTTCGAGCGCACCATGCAACTGAACTACTTTGGTTCCGTTCGTCTGATCATGGGCTTTGCGCCCAAGATGCTTGAGAATCGCCGCGGTCACGTGGTCAACATCTCGTCCATCGGTGTGTTGACCAACGCTCCCAGGTTCTCGGCTTACGTGGCTTCCAAATCCGCGCTGGATGCCTTCAGCCGCTGCGCCGCTTCGGAATGGTCGGATCGCAATGTCACGTTCACCACCATTAACATGCCTCTGGTGAAAACGCCGATGATTGCGCCAACAAAGATCTACGATTCTGTCCCCACGCTAACGCCGGACGAGGCTGCAACCATGGTTGCTGATGCCATCGTCTACCGGCCGAAGCGAATCGCTACCCGTTTGGGTATCTCTGCCCAAGTGCTTCATGCCCTGGCGCCCAAGATGGCCGAGATCGTCATGAACACCGGTTACCGGATGTTCCCGGATTCACCGGCCGCCGCTGGTAGCCGTTCCGGGGAGAAGCCGAAGGTGTCCAGCGAGCAGGTGGCTTTCGCCGCCATCATGCGGGGCATCTACTGGTAACGCAGTTGCCCCCGAATCGAGTGGGAGGGGGAGTTATTTCCCCTCCCATATTAATGGGTTAAACGAGATTCGCCTCTTTTATAAAGTGTTCTGGGCTAAAGAAAACCAGCCGATAGCCGATGGTTAACATAAGAACAATATAAAAGAAGGGCTATTGATGACTCTCAAGAAACGTCTTTTGCTGACTTTGCTGCTGGTTGGCCTGCTTCCCGTCATTGCCATCTCGTTTTTTAACGCCGAAATTGCCCGACAGAGCCTGACGGAACAGGCGTTGCAACAACTCTCTATTGCGGCTACCAATAAGCAGCATAGTGTTGAACCTGAATCAGTGACTCCGCTCGAATATAGCACCCTGAGCCTTGGTTGGCTCACGCCTAACTCATTTTTGAAGCCAGTCCGGTTATGTTGAGAGCACGACTG
The DNA here is from genome assembly GCF_056859395.1 of Marinobacter sp. L-80. Classification (NCBI taxonomy): domain Bacteria; kingdom Pseudomonadati; phylum Pseudomonadota; class Gammaproteobacteria; order Pseudomonadales; family Marinobacteraceae; genus Marinobacter; species Marinobacter sp. L-80. The sequence continues at coordinate 37 of NZ_JBSXOI010000027.1, read as the reverse complement.
TCAGTTTACCGATTGAAACACCTGCAAACCGGTCTTG
>NZ_JBSXOI010000026.1:0-4852 GCF_056859395.1 Marinobacter sp. L-80 | reverse complement strand
ATTTGACGGCGAGAGAGTGGCGAGAAGGTCAGTTTTTCAGGTACCATTTTGGAAGCGGCTGTTGGTGATGATTTTGTGTGTAGGAGCTTGAAATCATAACACTTTCAGCCGCTTTCTTTTATCCCCCATGAGAAATCCGGGTTAGACCTTGAGCTTCTATCGTCCCCGCGGGATTGTCATGTCGCATCTACGATATGTTTGTTGGAGCAGGGTCGCGAAATCCGAAAACAACATGCGATTTATAGCGACAATTCCACGCAAGCCGTGGCGCTAGGGCGAGTTCCCCGAGAAAGTGACGCAAGAAAGACCTTGGAAAAGCTTGAGAAGCTTGAGAATCAGAGCGCTCCAGAAAGAACACTGCGAAGATGGAAACGTTTGATCTCGAAGGGCATTGAGAGCGGACTGTCTCCTTTCCAGTCCCTGCTCCCTTCCCACTTTCGCTCTGGTAACCGGCAGCGAAAAATATCCATACGTTCTGAGGAGTTCCTCACCGAATTCCTGATAAATACCTTTGCTCAAGCCCAGGGACTCAGCAAGTATCGGGGCTACATAAGGTACGTGCATGAGGCGACGTTGGAAGATCCTCCGATTGAGACCGTCTGCAGGACAACTTTTGAAACCCGTCTGAGGCAGATACCCGCAAGTGTCATAGCGGCGGGGCGTTGCGGACGGCGTGGCAAAAATGCGGCATCAGAGTCATCTGACCCAATGGAGAGGGCACTCAAGCCAGCCCTGCCTTGGCAGAAGTGTGCGATTGACCACTATAAAGCGGACATTATGGTAATCATTCACTCCTCCCAAAACACGGTCTATGTAGCAAGGCCGTGGATTACGGGAATGATCGACCTTGCCACAGGAAAGCTTCTTGCCCTGACTGTCTCGCTTAAAGATCCATCCAGAGTCGCCTGCGCAAAAGTGATGAGGGAGTGCGTTCGGCGCCACCGCAGGCTGCCAGCGGAAATCATCGTGGATCGTGGGAGTGATTTTACGTCTGTGTTCTTCTCATCGCTATTAGCTCACTACCGCATCACGCTATCTTTAAGGCCGGCTGCTCACCCAAGGTTCGGCGGGGAAGTTGAGGGCTTTTTCGGCGAGTTCAAAAAACAGTGGCTGACGCAACGTTCGGGCAATCTCGCTAACTATAAAGAAGCTCGATCTGTGGATGGAGAAAAAGCGCCGGCAAAAAGTGCCATATTGAGCCCCTTTGACCTTTATCAAGAGCTTCAGCACTTCGCAGCTTGGCGCGACGCAAAACCCAAGCCTTTAAAGCTTTCATCGAATAGTGAATTATTCGAGATGGGGCAAGATGAATTCCCGTTCGTAGGCATATCCGTAAATAATGGCCCTGAATTTCGGCTAGCCACTTCCGTTGAATCTAGAAAGTATCGAGTGTGCTTTGAGCGCGGCTTCCATATTGGCGATGTTTGGTATTTTTCGCCGTCTATCGCCTCTGTTCGCGGGAAAAAGACAAAGCTTGACGTTCGTTGTGATCCTGAAAACCCGCATCTCATTCATGCGCTAATCGGTGATCGATGGGAGCCTTGTTTTAGCAGTCAAATTAATTCTTTTTCTGCTTTATCGCCGCTGAGCCAATTTGAGCAGGGGTTGGTAGCAATCGAAGGCCGTAGCCTGAAGCGAAAGGTAAAAGAACTTGCGGATATCGACTTGGCCAGGTTGTGCAGCGAAATGGACAGCGTTCGCGAGACCGGACAAACCCCGGTGATTCCAGTTGCAGAGTCGGAGTTGATGCCACCAGCTGAAGAAGGCGGCATTGGAGAGCTTGACCTGAGTAACCTCCGGAACATGCGTGTGGAGGCTTGGCATGCTCAGTATTAATCCTATCTGCGATATGAAGATCGGACACCGTAATTGGGAAGAAGCGTTGGCAACAGGTTTTTCTCTGTTGGTGTCTGTTCCTCCGGGAGATGTCGTTTGTATCACAGGTCCATCCAGGGCCGGGAAAACGCGACTTGTGTTAGAGCTGGTGCGCTTGCTTGTGGGCGAAGGCAGCTCTCCAGAGGCCGGGCTGATGCCTATTTTGGTAGTAGAGGCTATAAACGACGGTCCTCACGGTGCTTTCTCAACGAAATCCTTCATCATCCGAATGTTAGATGCGCTACGGCATCCCATCTATTGTTCTAACTCTGAATCGATGGAAGCAGCTTTAGAACAGAGCAAGGCTCGTCAAGCGACCGAAGTCGTGCTGCGCCGAGCGCTTGAACAGGCTCTTCGGGCCAGGGGCGTAAAGTATCTTTTCATTGATGAGGCGCAGCATGCTCGTTTCGTCAGCAAAGACGCTATGGGCGCCTATGCTGTAATGGACTCTTGGAAGTGCCTCGCGCAGAGCGTGGGCTTAGTACTGGTTATCGTTGGAGCCTACCCGATACTCCAGATCATAAGGAATTCTCCGCATCTGGTTGGGCGGAAACATCAAGTCCACTTGCCACGTTATCGTTTTGAACGTTCGGATTTAACAGAGTTCGCCGCCATTTTGGCTGCATATCAAGCACGCATGGACCTGTGTCCTTCGTTGGGAGATCTCGTGCAACACGTGCTTTATTTTCATGACGGTACAGCCGGCTGCATCGGTCTCTTACGAGCATGGCTGCTCAGGGCTCAGGCCATGGCTACGGCATCAGGCAATCGGCTCTCTATCAGCAGTTTCGAACGCAGCCGCTTGTCTGATGATGATTTGCTCGCTATCGAGAGGGAGATACGAGAAGGAGAGCTCTTGCTGAATTCCAAATCGAAGGATGATAAGTCGAGGAGGGAGGAAGGCCATAACGAGAAGCCACCCAGAGTCAGTAGGATGTCTAAACCCTTTCAGAAAAAGCCCATCCGGCGAAAGCCCGGTCATCGAACGGATGAAGGAGGACCTCTTACAGATGGGTGACGTTTCACTTTTACCTATGTCTTTGGAAGGCGCTGGAACGAGTGAAGTCGAGTCTTTGCCATCCTATCTCTACCGAATAGCCCAGTTACATGGAGTTTTCGTTGGAGAGTTTTTGAAGTTCCTCGTTGCAATTACGGGGAAGGACAGTGACGGCTGTGCATCTGCGTCACTCAAAAAGCACCCCAAGCCAGATGAACTGGTTAGGCCTAGTCAAAAAACCATGCTCCTGCGAGAAATGTTGGAGGCGCTGGGGGCGCCGCCTCTTCAGGCAAGCACTTTTTGGTTGTTAGAACACACGCTCTGTCGATCCGTGGGCTCTATCGTGAAAGGCTTTCGATGGTGCCCCGAGTGCTTTGCCGAACAGCAGTCGCTGGCCCGCTTCTGTTATTTCAAACTTATCTGGCACCTTGGTGCAGTTCAGAAATGCCCTCTGCACCGAACACCTTTTTTAAGTGAGTGTGAGCACTGCGGTTGTGACCAGATAAGTTTCATGAGGACATCTTCTCTTGATCGATGCGTTAAATGCAATGCAAACCTTGCCGTGCGAAAAAAGCCACTTTCAAGAAAAGCGATTTCAGCATCCTGGCAGGACATTGGTCTTGATGTAGTGCATTTATTTGGCCAGTTGGCGAACAGAAATTTCTCCGAAATTCCCGAACGCGGGGTGCAAGACTCGCTCAATGATATTTTTGATTTCTACTGGCGGCGACAGGAAGAGGAGAAGCTCTATGAAATTTTTGGTCGCGATCAATTGCTTGCAATTACGCTCGGGCAAACGCCGGTAAGTCTTGATATGGCTCGAAGGATTGCCTTTCGGCTAGGCATTTCGTTGTTTGATCTCGTTTCGGGTAATGGCGGTAAAACGACGCAGGCATTAATTCAAGACTCGCTGTTCGAATCACTTCCTGCCTACCTCGAACCCATCCATCGTCACCATCACAATCATCGAGCAATCCTTCGGCGAATCAAAGCGGCGATGAAGAATAGTTCTGAACCAATGTCTTTGAAGGCCCTGGCTACGAAGGTGGGCGTATCGGTTGGTTACATGGACTATCAGCATCCAGCGCTCGCTTCTGAGATCAAAGCAAAATACCAGGATTTCCACTCGCAGCAGCAACTGCGAAAAAGATATCGGGCGCAAAAGTTGGCTTTGGATTTCTTTCTGTCAGAGAAATACAGTGATGAGCCACAATCTAGAAAACGTGCTTACAAAGTTCTAAGAGAAGAAACGGGGTTGCCGAAACACCTCCTTAGGCACGCGATACAAAGTGCTTACCTGTGCATCGATAGCAGTAAACAGTGAGCGCTGAATACGAAGAAAAGTGCTAGTCAAATCCAACGGGCGTCATTTTCATCGGTATTCGTTTTGGCACTGCCAAGCGTCCCTTAGCTCCTGTCGACTGAAGCTAAGGTCGCAAAGCGAACGTTCAGGTCAAAGGCAGAAGGGCTCTCTTTGGGGGGCGTGTATGTCATGCGCATTGGGACAAATTAAGAACGAATTTAACTGTCTTGTTAAAATCTGCTACTCAATGAAACCGGCAGCAGACATCTCGTTAATGATTTTGTTTGCCAGACTCTCGGCAAAAACAGAATTGGTTATGTTCGCCAAGCCAGATGCAGAGGTACTGGCCTCCATGATAAAAGCCTTATGATTCGTATCCATATCAAACATGGTTATCGCGTAACCTTGCTGTCGACTGAAGGAATACATCGCCATAGAATTCGCACTGCCCGAAACTGTATTGCCGTAGACTGTGGCAGATCCAAACGTTTGAGACCCCGTATACTGGCTGTTGGTCGCACCTGAGCCTATGCCAACTGTCAATGGCCATTTATTTTGACCCACCTTTGGCCAATAAAATTGACCCACCTTTCATAGTCTAGCTTGTTGTCTTCTGCTTCAGCCGATAGCTTTCTCCTCCCAGCATAAAGATGTGTGAATGGTGGATGACCCGATCA
>NZ_JBSXOI010000025.1:0-2435 GCF_056859395.1 Marinobacter sp. L-80 | reverse complement strand
GGCGTTAGATTTAAAAGAATCAGGAGAGTACGTTGCCAATTGAACGAAGCACCGGTGATGACGGAGGCCGATGGAGATTTCAACGCTATGGCCATCATGGAGGTGGCAACGGGGATGATCTTTGGCATGGAGCTTGTTCAGGTAAGCATGTCTGGTTTGCCGGAATTCCTGTCACGGAAATTGTTGGCCGACGCTGAAGGCCAATCTGGCTCAAGACCCCAAAAATTGTTCATAGCGACTGAGTACCACGCGGATGATCTGGTCAAAGTCGCTGAGGCCATGGGGATTGAAGTTGAGCGAGTCCCGGCCAAAGATCTATCCGGCATAACACAGGAAGCGAGGGAAGGTTTCGCGGCCCATGTTTCAGGCGGTAGGATCCAATAAATCTAACCAAGTGTTCCAGTTCGTTCCGGGCCTGACGGCCCTCCACCGGATGCCCTTTTCGCTGCGCTACAAGGGCACCGCTGAACAACGGCGTTAGTGAGTTTTGATGTGTCCAGCTCCGATCCAATTGTCATCGCTAGGTATGTTGCTGGGGGACTAGGCACCGAGGATCTTGTCGAGTATGCAGACAGCACACTAATGGAAGGTGCCTATTCTGACTACCTTGTAGCTATTCTGGATGAGACCCCAAAAAGTTGGAATACCATTGCACCTCTTTTCGAATTGGCCGTCAGGGATTTGGGATATCCGGTGCCAAGTTTCGAAGATGCCATTATTCAGCTTGTCCGTTACCACCTTGAGTTAATTGTAGCTGGCACGGTAGAGCCGCTTCTCGAACTGTCGGTTCTATGGAAAGACATTAAACGCTTCGATCTCCACAAAGATGTGAAGCATTACGTTGGTGATGCCATTGGAGTGGACGTCCTGTATGGCCTGTACTTCGCCGTTGATGATTTGGAATACTCCAAAAGAGATGGAGGTATCCAGGAGATCAAATCGGAGATTGTCGCAGAGAGTGAACGATGGCTAAAAAATCACTAACAAGTCACAGCACCGGACGCCATTGGCATGGCGCCGGTGTGCATCAGCGTGTGTGCCGGGCATGGCACAGAACTAGGGAGGTGAAAGTCCTCCTGCCAGGTGTTCGCAGAGCCGAAGGCTAGGAGAAGGGCAAGGGCGTCATCGTGAGGTGGGGTCTGGAGGAAGCTCAATCCAAAGCGGCGGGGCGACGAACAGGAACCCGATACGAGGTGTGGTACACCCGGGGCGAGTGGGCACGTGACCGCGAAGCCCTCCTTCTGCGATTGGGGTGTACTTTATAAATCGGGCGTTCACGCCGTGAAAGCTCTGTGCCTTACCCCGGGAGGTCTGCCACGTGTGGACGGACCCACTGAGAGACGAGCGATCGCTTCTGATCGCGTGGCAGAAATCAGCCGAGGGCATAGTAGGTTCGCCCGTGAACTGAAGGCCCGAACAGAGACAGGAGTCGAGAGTCCGTGCAGGGAAACGGGATGGCATCCGCAAAGCAGCTTGCGCTGCCCCTGGAGCAACCAGGGGATGAACCCGTTGCCGGAAACCGGGAAGACTCGCACTCCGTTCAACCTTCACCGTGGATGGCGCGTGTATTGAGCAGGGACAACCTCAATCGCGCCCTGAAACAGGTTCGACGTAACAAGGGAGCGCCGGGCATCGACGGCATGACCGTGGATGAGCTGCCAGATTATCTGCGCCAACACTGGCCGGAGATTCGGCAGCAGTTGCTCCAGCAGACCTACCGACCAAAACCGGTCCGGCGGGTCACCATCCCCAAAGCCAACGGCGGTTCCCGCCCTCTGGGTATTCCAACGGTGCTGGATCGCTTTATCCAGCAAGCAATCGCTCAGGTTATCCAGCAGGACTGGGAACCCCGCTTCCATCCACACAGCTATGGCTTCCGTCCGGGACGCTCTGCGCATCATGCGGTCCGATACGGACAGCATTGCGCTCGGGAAGGCCGTAACTGGATAGTGGATCTGGACCTGGAAGCCTTCTTCGATCGGGTAAATCATGATCGGCTGATGGCACGGCTGAAACGGCATACGCCGGACAGGCCGATGCTCAGGCTGGTCAACCGGTACCTGAAGGCAGGCGTTCAGATCGACAACCGCAAAGCTCCGACCCCCGAGGGCGTGCCGCAAGGCGGGCCACTGTCCCCGGTGTTGGCGAATGTGGTGCTGGACGAACTGGATTGGGAGCTGGACCGGCGCAACCTGCGCTTCGCTCGCTACGCGGATGACTGCCAGATCTACGTGGGCAGTCACCGCGCAGGCGAGCGGGTGATGGTGAGTCTGACGCGCCTTATCGAGGACTCACTGAGGCTCACAGTGAATACACGAAAGAGCGCGGTAGACCGGCCCTGGAAGCGCAGCTTCCTGGGCTTCACCCTCAGCCGGAAAGGGCAGCGATTGAAAGTGGCTGACAAAGCCATCACCAAGCTGAAAACCCAGATCCGG
>NZ_JBSXOI010000024.1:0-24184 GCF_056859395.1 Marinobacter sp. L-80 | reverse complement strand
TCTGGTTGTGAAAGAGCATGCAGGTTAGACTTGGACATGGCGTATCATTCCTCTGTTGGTTGTGATCGTCGCGGTGATCAACCAACAGGATACGCCACCCCTTCAACCTGCTTCCATACACCAGAAATCACCATAACTCTTCAAATTACTTTCAGCGGTTATTCGAAAAAGAGGGAGTCCAATCGACGCGAGCATACCTTGGGATTACCCGCCAGAAAAATCTGCCCATCATGTTGCCGGGGATTCAGAAGCAGCACGAGTACGTGGCGATCGCCAACCAATTTAAAGGCATGATGGAGAAGGTCATATCTTCAAGCGCTGAGTTGCCTACATGTTTCGATTCTCTAAGTCAGAAAGCCTTTACGGGAAAACTTTAGATAAGGAGATCAGCCATGCGCTTAAAGTCCATAAAGTTGACGAATTTTCGAGGCTATCAAGGTACAACCATTGTGGCGGTCGATGAATCCATGACCGGTATTGTTGGCAGAAACGACTTCGGCAAGTCCACTGTTCTAGAGGCCCTTGCAATCTTCTTCGAAGCTGATGGTGCGAAAGCAGATAAAAATGACATGAACTGCTTTCGTTTAGAGGCAGGGGATACCCATTTCGAAATTGCCTGTGAATTTGATGAACTCCCAGACCGCCTGATTCTTGATGAGAATGTCGAAACTACTTTGGGCGATGAGTTGCTGTTAAACGAGGGTGGTTGCCTCGAGATTGTGAAGAGCTTCAAGGCAACCACATCGGGTAAGCCGGATAAAACCTATATCCGTTGCCAGCACCCCTCAGATGAGGCCTTGAGTAATTTACTGGGTACTAAAATGGCTGACCTAAAAGTGCTCGGAAGAGCACGCGGGGTCGAAGGAGACGTCGCTGATCAGAGAGTAGCGTCTCTCTGGCGCCGAGCCATTCGAGCAAGTGCACAGCCCCTTGAACTCATCGAGACCTTGGTTGATGTAGATAAAGGGCTGTCTACTGAAGGTAAGTCAGTCTGGGGGAAAATTCAGGACCAGCTCCCCACCTTTGCGTTGTTCAAGGCCGACCGAGAAAGCAGCGATGGCGATGCAGAGGCCAAGAATCCTCTGCAGCAAGCTGTGAAAGAGGCTCAGGCTTCTTTACAGCAAAGGATTACAGACCTGGAGGCGGAGATAGAGAACAGCGTGCTGGATGTTGCCTCACGCACGCTGGATAAACTGGGCGAAATGGCCCCAGAGCTGGCGAATGAGCTCACCCCCCGATTCAAGGATAAGCCGAAATGGACTTTTAATTTCACTTTGGACGGTGAAAACGGCATTCCCATCAACAAGCGCGGCAGCGGTGTTCGCCGGCTGATATTACTGAACTTCTTCCGCGCCGAAGCAGAAAAGGCTGTGGCGGGATCTGCGAGAAAAGTGATTTACGCCATTGAAGAGCCGGAAACATCTCAGCATCCGAATTACCAGATTATGTTGATGAAAGCCCTGCTTTCACTGGCAAACCAAGAGAATCGACAGATTCTTGTTACCACTCACGTTCCTGCGCTGGCAGGTTTGATCCCTGTTGGGGGAATTCGTTATGTGACCAAGGATGCTGACGGTGTGCCCGCAGTAAAAATGCCGAGCGAATCAGTGCTGAAAGAAGCGGCTGAGAGCCTCGGAGTATTGCCCGAGATGGGAATGGAGCGAGCCAAAGGCGTTGTACTGGTTGAAGGGAAGTCGGATGTGACTTTCCTGAGACACACTACAACGGTTTTGAAAGAGGCGGGCCACACGACTGCTGACTTGGATGACGCGCGGATAGTACCTCTTCAAACGGGTGGCAGTGGAAATGTAAAACATTGGGTAACCCACAAGTTGGCCGATGACCTTGGGCTGCCTTGGTGCGTTTTTCTGGACTCAGATATCGGCGGTGATCCTGCCCAGGTCAAATCCATTCAGAAACGAAAAGCTGAAGTCGAGGCTCAAGGGCGAGCTTTCTATTCAACAAGAAAGAGAGAGATTGAGAATTATCTCTGCCCAGACTTGATTAGAGTCGAAGCCAACGCCGTGGTTACTTACACGGATACGTGCGACGCGAAAAAGATCATTGGCAATGCTGTTGGGATGAAACCCGATGACGTGATTGATCGCTTTTGGCCAAGTATGAGCGCTGAAATGATCATCAGTTCTTCGAAATTCGAGGAGGATGGTGCTGAACGAGTAGAGCTGGTTGAGCTTTCTGAAAAAATCATTGCGCTGGTCAAATAGGAGTTGTTGAGACAGTGATGCGATTACCGATCCGGCACAACGGAAATTACATAGTCGAATTCGACAAGTTGACTGTTCATGGTCGGGAGGCCGCTGGTGGATATGGCCTTACCTTCGTGATGCGGGGCAATCGTCAACCTTGCCAGAGCAAAATGGTCATATTCGATAAAAGCCTTTCGGTCTCCCTGGCTGATCCGATAAGACCGCTATTGGTTTCCATTCCTTCTTCTGATCGCTTGATCAAGTGCCACGATTTTCCAAGTAATGAGCAGGTTGTATTTGAGACCGTACTCAATCGTGAACAGGTTAATGCCCTGGAGGATTACCGTCAGGAGAAAGATCTTAAATTGAACCTAGGGTTGAGGGCATTGGTTGCATCGGGCGATGAGCTGCTTTCGAGTTTTGATTGCACGGATATAGCCTTACCCAGAGAGCAATGGTTGGCTGCATTAAAAAATGCGGGCTACAGGAACACATTGCTGTTCGAGGTTCCGCTTCCGGCAACGTCTGAAGGTTTGGCATCTTTGATTTCAAAAGCTCAGGAGTTCATTGAAACTGGGCACTACAAAGATGCCGTTATGCAATGTCGGCACATTGTCGAACAGGTCGAATCCATGCGCGAGGATAAGCACTTATCAGCCTCTGCCAACAAGAGGGCACATTCCAGCGAACGGAAGGGCATGACCTCTATCGAGCGCCTGTTTAGCCTTCGAGAACAGCTCAAGAACATCTGCCATTTGGGTGCTCACGGCACTGAAGAATTCACCCGTTCTCAGGCGAAGGCGATTCTGGGTATGACCATGGCGTTGCTGTCGGAACCCACTGTGGGTTTTGCGGCCGGACAAGATCTGATTGAGGAGCAAGATTGATGGCAGTCCAGCACGGAATCTGGAAGATTGGCGATAAGCCCCAAACGCTGACGACGGTGACGCTTGAAAGCGAGTCACTACTCGAAGCGCAGATCACCAAAGACATCTCCATCCTCAGCGATCACTGGTTATTGATTGGTCGCCAAGTTTATACCGACTTCGGCAAGTACATTGATCTTCTGGCTATTGATGCCACCGGCTCCATCATCATTATTGAACTCAAGAAGGACAAAACACCTCGTAATGTGGTTGCTCAAACCATTGATTACGCCTCTTGGGTCGAAAACCTGTCTTCGGAGAAGTTTGTTCAGATTTATGCGGATTTCGCGGCAAATAATGGTCTGCCAGATCAGACCTTTGATCAGGCATTTAAAGCGAAATTCGGTGTGGCGCCAGTAGAAGATGAAATCAACAGCTCCCACCAGATGGTGATCGTTGCCGCTGAACTTGATGCGAGTACCGAGCGCATCATCAACTACCTCAACGATAAAGCCAGTGTCGCGGTAAATGCTGTTTTCTTTTCAGTGTTCCGTGACGGAGAGAGTCTGTATCTCAGCCGGTCATGGATGATTGACCCTGTGGAGACGGAAGAGCGCGCAGTCAACACAGGGCAGCGGGGTGAATGGAACGGTGAGTTTTACGTCAGCTTCGGAACCTACCCTGATGGACGGAATTGGCAGGATGCGGCGGAATATGGGTTTATTTCTGCCGGTGGCGGACGCTGGTACAGCAGAACCGTGTTCATGCTGAAACCTGGCGATAGGGTTTGGGTAAACATTCCGGGCACGGGGTATGTGGGTGTTGGAAAAGTATCTGGCCACCCGATGGTGGCGGACGAATTCATCAGCGACGATATGACTTTGCAGGGCGGATATAACCTGGCTTCGGAGTACGGCGAAGACGATGCGGAATATTTTGTGCCGGTGGACTGGCTTCACAAGGTTTCAGAATCCAACGCCGTCAACGAGGTAGGGTTGTTCGGCAACCAGAATTCTGTGGCCAGGCCTCGTGCGTCTAAATGGGATCACACGGTGACTCGGTTGAAGGAGCTTTGGCACATTTCGAAATAGGAAGCTGGGCACCCGAGTTTCGCAACGGGTGCCAGGCAGAGCACAAGGATGTGACGGTAAGAAAAATTACTCTTCAGTAAATAGTTCTACCTCTCACCCCGCTCGCATCAGAGCCTTCTTGTTTTAGATCGTTGAAAAATATCGATTTAAATTTCTGGCATGCTTCTCGCAATTAGACAAATAGAAAAGAATTCAGACGCAGAACTTTAGTAGCTTTAGGAGAAATACAGATGTCGGAACTCAAAAAATTCCAGGTACAAACCGCACGTCCGCTGCCAGTTATCGTGCTGGCGGATACCAGTGGCAGCATGTCGGTTGATGGCAAGATTGAAGCATTGAATCGCGGCCTGAAAGACATGGTCACGAGCTTTGCCTCCGAGAGCCGTCTTCGGGCGGAGCTTCAGGTTTCGGTCATTGCCTTTGGGGGCAACAACGCCGAGATGATTTTGCCACTCACCCCGGCCCATCAGATTGAGGGTGTCACGCAGCTAGAGGCTTCTGGCATGACGCCTCTCGGAGGTGCCCTGACCATCGCCAACGAGTTGATTGAAGACAAGGAAAGCATCCCTTCCCGGGCATACAAGCCGGTGGTGGTTCTTATCTCCGACGGCTATCCGAATGATGATTGGCAAGAACCGTTTCAACGTTTTGTTAATGGTGAACGTGCCGCCAAGGCAACACGGTTTGCCATGGCAATTGGCTCGGACGCGGACGAAGCCATGCTGGGCGATTTTGCGAATGACCCCGAAGCGCCGCTTTTTCGTGCGGAGAACGCGCGGGATATTCACCGATTCTTCCGTGCGGTCACCATGAGTGTTAATGCCCGCAGTCAGTCGGCTAAACCAAACCAGTCAGCTCCGCTGCAGATTCCCGCCGATGACGAGGACTGGGAATTCTGATGAGGCATTTAGCGGCCGGAGCATCGGTAAGGGGCCCCGCCCACGAACAGGATGGCTGCCCTAATCAGGATGCTCTTTCTGTGCGCGGGTGTGGCGGAGGTTGCTTTGTTGCTGTCGCTGACGGACTGGGTAGCCGCCCCCTTAGCCATATCGGTTCTCGGAGAGCTGTTGAGCTGGCTCGCGAGGTTGTTCTCGATCTGAAAATCTCTACCAGTGCCGATGTACCCGCGCAGTTGAGCCGAATATGGCGGTCTGCATTCGCGAATCGCTATGGCGATTATGAGACTACCTGCCTCTGGGCGTGGGTTGATGCTGATGGGCAGGGGCTCGTCGGGCAGGCGGGAGATGGCTTGATGCTTATCCGAAGCCAAGGCAAGTTCCGGGTTCTATCGGATCAGAAGGACGGGTTTGGCAATCAGACAACGACGCTTGCGCAGGCCGAGACCGAGGGTGCCGTCAGTGCTGATATCACACTGACCTCACCAGGTGACGGTGTACTTCTGATGACAGACGGAATCTCGGATGACCTTATCCCGGAGCAGCTTGAGCCTTTTTTCCACGCGATTTATCGACGCCAGAAGCACAGTAGCAAAAGGCGAATGAAGCGCTGGTTGGAGGCCGAGTTAAAACAGTGGTCCACGCCACGCCATGGCGATGACAAGACCATCGCAAGCATTTTCAGAATGGATTAAGCACATGAGCACGACAACCAAACCGAAAGCAGCCCGCTTTGTTCAGGATACTAAGGGAACTAGTTATCAGCTTGTTCAGGAAATGAGTCGAGGCGGGCAGGGTATTGTCTACCGCACCAACCATCCAGAGGTGCTGGTCAAAGGTTTCACCAATAAAGATGAACAGGCTATTGGACGATGGCGCCGGCACATCGAGTGGTTGGTTCGCCAGGATCTGGGGGCGCTCAAACTCTCCAGGCCTTTAATCATGCTCGCTCCGCCACGGAACGGCTACGTTATGGAGCTAATGGATGGGTTGGTTCCGTTGCAGAGTCTATTGGATAGCTTCATTGAGGCTGGGGAAGAAGCTTCGGAGGATTATCTCAAGCAAGGAGGGCTTCGCAGGCGCTTGCGTATTCTTTGCCAGCTAGCGCGTACGCTCAACCAGCTCCATGCCAGAGGCATGCTTTATGGGGATCTTTCCCCTTCCAATATTTTTGTTTCTGATGATGCTGAGCATGCAGAAACCTGGCTGATCGACTGTGACAACATCAGTCTCGAATCGCACAGTGGACTGACATTGCACACGGTTGATTACGGTGCTCCTGAGGTTGTTCGGGGCGACTCGTTGCTGTCCAGCCTCACTGACTGCTGGAGTTTCGCGGTCATTGCTTATCAGTTGTTGACGCACAATCACCCGTTCAAGGGCGACATGATTAATGATGGTGAGCCCGAAGATGAAGAGGCCGCCATGCGCGGCGAGCATCCCTGGATAAACGATTCTGAGGATTTCGACAACGAGTGTTCAGGCAACCTGCCTCTTGAGTTAGTCGACCATAGCCGTTTACCTGAGCTTTTCCGGCGTTGTTTTGAGGATGGATTGGCTAATCCGTCAGAACGCCCCTCCATGGCAGAGTGGCTAGAAGCTTTGAGCGAGAGCGATGAGCGAATGGTTCTCTGCCAGAGTTGTGGCGGACACAACCTTTTGCCGGCCGATTTTGATTGCGCTGGAGGGGCGGAGTGTTTTTTTTGTCCGGCAGCCATTGATGAAAACCTCGTGCTATTTGAGGAGTTTATTGTCCCTTCACAAGAAAACGAGTTTGTTCCAGAGACGGATGACTGGGTGTCCACGGGCAGGAAGGTTGTCCTGCAGCCCGGTGATAAACGTGAGCTCAAGAGGCTGATGCCAACATTTAGTTATGACCGCTGGCCTGAAGATCACCTGCAAGTGGAATATACGGAGCCTGGGCTAGGGATTCGTCCACTGCCAAATGGCACCGTTCATGTTCAGCGGGGGAAAACCGTAAAGCAGGTAGACAGTTACCAGGGGCTGAAAGAAAGCCTGCGGGGAAAATACGACACGCCTTATTGGATTCACATCGGTGAGCTGCAAGATCAGCACATCGTCTGGCAGTTCAGGTGGTGATGACTTATGGAGCTTAAAGATTTTCCGCTGTTTTCAGAGGACCTGCTTACCTTAACGAGTAAAGAAGACTTGAGCGGTTTTCAGTCCGGTCACAAGGTGCAGTTCCAGCCATACGATGATGACTGGATGGCTATTCAGGGCGATGCCTGCGTGATTATTAGCTGCAGCCCAGTTGATCGAGTGCTGTTTGAACGCCTTGTCCAGAGAGACCAGGTGCAATGGTTGCTCACGACAACGCGTAAAGGGCAGTTGCTTGTTCAGTATTGCGCGCCAGTTGAGGTTTCGCCCATGGGGCTGGAACTTGGCTTGGATGAGCTGATCCTTGACGACCTGTACAGCAAACAGGAAATAGTCGAAAGGGATGTTGACCTGGCCTGCCGTTGGTTTGAATCCCAGTTTGTGGTGGATGCGGAAGGTGAGCATTGGCTAACCCTTGCCAGGTTCTCGAATCGTGCTTCAAAAGGTGGTTTTCAGCTGCTGGGTGATGGGTGGCGCGCAGATGTAGAGCGACGAGATGACGGCGTCTTGCTGGTCAAGAGAGTTACCCGACATGTCCGGAAAAACAGTGCGTTCTCCTTACTGACCGGAGACTTCACTTTCGTGGATGCTTCTGTGGCGGCTGCATTAAACAGTGGCTCTCAACAGGCAATCCTGGATGCGACTTTACGAGATAACGAGAGTTATCTGGAGCTGTGGAATTTATACAACGACAAGGAGTGGCAGAACGCGCTTAAACAGGCAGAGACCCTGCGCTCTCTGAGGTTTGTAGACTTTGAGGCATTTGAGGATGGGCGAGAGAACGCCTGGCGCTTGATTCCGCGAACTCCCGATGATTATCGAGAGTTTCGTGACCGTTGGACGGGGCTCGATCTTCCTTCAAGCACACAGGTGGATATTGGGGTTAACCCACCGGATTGGACGGAGGAGTTGTCTACGGATGAAGCTCAGGGCAACGCTGCTAATACGCCGCGAGGCACGATTTTATTCAAGTCGGACCATTTGGTTTTTCGCCCCGCCTCTAATCGAAAAGCTGTTCGGCCACGAGAGAAGGAAGGTTGGCTGTACCTGTCACTGGCTGGTTACCGAACGGTAGGCAAGCGCCGGCTTACTGCCAAGCAATCCATTGATTCGGGAAAGCGTCTGCCACAGTTGAAATGGCTGCTTGAGGGTGTTGCTGTGCCCGCCGCCCGCCGCAGGAGAATTGATGGATTGACATCCTATGCAAAGGAGACTTTCAAGGGTGGAAATCCAACAGAGAAGCAGATCCAGGCTCTGGATGCCGCATTGAATACCCCGGATCTGGCGATCGTTATTGGACCGCCCGGTACGGGTAAAACGCAGGTGATTGCGGCTTTGCAAAGGCGCCTGGCCGAGGAGTCTCAGGATCAGAATCTGTCTGGACAGGTTCTGATAAGCAGCTTTCAGCATGATGCCGTCGATAACGCTTTGGATCGCAGTGATGTCCTGGGTCTGCCTGCCACACGGGTAGGGGGGAAGCGTGGTTCTGGTGACGAAGAAACTCTGATTGACCCGTGGTTGGACCGACAAACTAGCTATCTTCAGGAGAAAGTCGCGGCGGAGTACGAGAAGTATCCTGAGCTCAAAAAGATCAAAGAATTGTCTGAGGCTTTGGCCTTCATCCGGGTGGCCGGATATGAGCCGGATCGCCTTGCTGATGAGCTCGAGCAAATCTTGACCGGGGTAAGGGAACTTGAAGCCCATGGGCTCCTCGTTCCACCCGGCGTAGAGGCGCAACTGGAAGACTACGTAAGCGAATTACGTAGCAGTCATCACAGTACACGGAAAAAGGTAGGGCGCGATCCCTCTGTGCTCCGCAAAATCAGGTCTCTGAGGGAGACTGAGACTTCGTTTCAGGACGATGGCCCAGACCGAGCCTGGGATCTGCTGAGTTGGCTGAAACGAAATGATCCGCGAGCTGACGGTGAACTTCTCTCATTTCTGGAACATCTTGCTGACTCAGAGCAGACGGATGAATCAGGCCTGAAGCAGTTGGCGAGTTGGAAGAGCAGGCTTTTGGATCTCTACTTGCCGGACTACCGCCCCCCGGAGCTGAGATTCAGGGTTGATGAGAGAGGTCTTGAATTGCTAAACGAGCTAGAGAGGTTGATCGAGAGCAAGGTGCAGAAGCGTAAGCAGGGTGTTGCCTGGGTACTTGAGCAGCTCTCGGATAGCCTCAGCTTCGATCGTCAGGCAGCTCAATCCGTTGTGGATGAGTACTCCATGGTAGTGGGAGCCACCTGTCAGCAGTCTGCAGGGCAGCAAATGGCCAGTCTGAAATCGGTGGCCGGGTTTGATAGTTCTGAAATCGAATTTGAAACCGTCGTGGTCGATGAGGCTGCTCGGGCTAATCCGCTGGACTTGTTTGTCCCGATGGCGATGGCTAAGCGGCGCATTGTATTAGTAGGAGATGACCGGCAGTTGCCACACATGTTGGAGCCAAATATTGAGGGGCAGCTGCAGGAGGAGCATCAACTCTCGGAGCAGCAACTTGAGGCATTCCGATCCAGTTTGTTTGAGCGACTGAGAATCAAGCTTCAGGACCTTGAACGACAGGACACAAACCCGCGAGTTGTGATGCTCGATACCCAATTCCGAATGCACCCGGTTCTCGGCGATTTCGTGAGTCAGTACTTTTATGAATCGGCAGGGCTTGGGAAGGTTCACTCTGGTCGAAGCGCTGAGGACTTCTTGTTTTCAGACCGCTTCCTCAGTGGGATGAAAGAGCTGGGAAGTCATTATCGGGATCGTGTTTGTCAGTGGATCAATGTCCCGCCGGCAGAGGGAAAGGCAAGTAAGCGGGGGACGAGCCGCATCAGGGAGGCGGAGGCTGAACGAGTAGCTGATGAGGTCCGAAGAGTCATGGAGGCCGGTGGAGAGAGCCTATCGGTTGGTGTGATTACGTTCTATGCCGCTCAGCGGGATCTCATTATGGAGAAGCTGGCGCAGACCAGGATCAATGGAACGCCGCTGATGATGAAGCAAGAGAGCGGGTACGAGCCACATGACGATTTCAAATGGACGAGAAAGCAGAACACGGACGGGTCGTTCAGCCAGGAAGAAAGGCTTCGGGTTGGGTCGGTGGATGCCTTTCAGGGCAAGGAGTTTGATGTGGTTCTGTTGTCTTGCGTAAGGACCTACCAACCGATGCAGCCTTCAAAAGTTCAGGGGGCGGATGCTGATGAGCGGGAAAAACAACTGAACCGCCAGTTCGGGTTCTTGAGGTTACCAAACCGAATGAACGTGGCAATGAGCCGACAACGACAGATGTTGATATGCGTTGGTGATGCAGGCCTGGCAACCAATGCTGATGCCGAGGAAGCAGTCCCCGCTTTGGCCGGATTCTACCAATTATGCGGAGGTGAGTATGGCAGCTTTCGCTGAAAGCGGAACCTATCTGAAGTTCAGTAAACGTCCGAGGTCGGAATCTCGGTCAGTGTTATGGCCGGTCCTTGTGCATCGAGTCCTTTACCCGGAGCCTCGCCAGCCCGAGCTGAACCTTTTTCAGCGAGCAGTTCTTGGACTGATTAGGGCTAATCGCACTAAGCAGGCTGATATTGCCTCATTGACAGGCTTACACCCTGAACTGATCACCTTGATAGTCGCACAGGGTATCAGTAACGGTTGGTTGACGTCGGCTGCGGATAAGTTGACCGATAAGGGCCAAAGACTGCTGGATGACGAGGAAGACGAGTCTACTAACCTCAAAGCCGGTTTTCTGTTGCAGGATGCGATAACCGGAGACTTCTGGCCTCGAATGGTGACGAGGCTGGAGCAGGTCGAATCTGTCGACCCTCAAGCCAAGTTTCCGGAATTTTCCATCGAGAGGAAAACGGGCAAGACGTTTAGGCCTTTTCTTGCCAGAGCAAACAAACAGAACCTTCCCAGCCTCGATAACGATTTATTGGCTAGAGCCTACCGGGAATACAGAAAGGATTATCGCTCAAGCCAGCAATTGGGCGGACTGCAGGCCACATCTGAATATGTGCGTTTGCAAGGCGTTCAGCGCCTCGACGAATCCCCCGAAACGGCAAGAATTGTGGTTTGGGTGACCGGTGACGAGGAAGGTGACGAGCTTTGGTCGGTCAAAGATCCGTTTGGTCTGCGGGAAAATGCTTGGTGGCTTGAGGATGCTCTGAGGCAACTGCTGGAATCTGATACGAATCTTCGAACATACCTGGCGAAACTAATTGGAGTTCCCGAAGCCGGCACATTGACCAACGAGGAGTGGTTGCGAGAAATACAGAAGAGGACTGAGCTCGATATCTTGATTGAGTTTTCGTGGGTGGAATCACAGCCAGATATTAGACGGTACTTTGCGAGGTTATTGAAGTGGAGGCGAAAGATAGAGTCAGGCGTGGTTTGGGACTCAGACCTGGAGGCAGCTCTCGGCGATTGCCAGAAGCTTCTTGAGGTTGTCATGCAGTGGTTGATTAAGACTTATCCGGCAAATATTGGCCAGATGCCGAACTCTGGAAAGCCAGATTGGAGTTTGAATGAACGATTGTTAGGTGCTCTGGGGATTCCTTCTTTCAATAGCGGGGTTACTCGATCATTGGCGAGGCAGGATTTGCGTCAAGTAATCCGAGCATGCCAGAACCCAACTAGTTCTCTCAAGGCGCTACTGTTTGCGGCAGGAATGGGAGCTTTAGCTGACGATCAGCATCCCCTCAAGGTCCTGTCAGACGAGGATTTGCAGATAGCAAAACTGTTAAAGCTGGCGGATCTTCGCAACCAGGGTGGTCACGCACAAAGTCGCTTTAACAAACGGAAGATCGAAGAGATTTCTCAGGAATCAGTGATCGACAACATTGAGTACGCAAAGAATTTCACGGAATGCTTTAAGGATTGGATGTAATGGCTAAGAGAAATGGAAATAAGCGCAGCTCAGCTCAAGGAGTGCCAGATAAATCAGCAGGTTCAGCTCGTCAGGCACCGTCACTAGAAAAATATATCCCGATGTGGACGGCTTCGTTCGAGAATGCGTCAAAGGTATACCAATCCTTTGGCTCCAGCATGGATATTGATGTTGACCAAGAATGGCTTGGGAAAGTACTGGATACATTACAGAAGGCTGACGACACGGCTCCCGTCGTCCGATGGATAGAAAGATTCGCGGATGTATGTAAAGAGCTTGGCAAGTATCAGGAGAGGCTCAATGATGAGTATCTCGAGCGATGGGAGCAGGCCAGTAAATTGGGCGAGGACAATGAGGCTGAGAGAAAGCGTCTTGAAGACGAAGCCCAACTCATCGAGGAAGAGCGGGTCTCCATGGAGCAGCGGACTGCTGGATTGGATGAGGCCGAGCGCCAGGTGGCCACCAAGAAGAGTGAGCTACTGAGTACGGAGCGATCCCTGAAGCAGAGAGAGGCAAACGCCGAGGCAGGATTTGCCGAGCAAAATGAGAGATCTCTTAAACAGCTTGAAGCACAGCAGCAGCAGTTGGCGAGGCAGAGAGAGGCTGATCTTGAAGAGCTGCAAAATCGGAAGAGGGCTTTAGCCGATGAGATCAGGCAAGCCGAGATGCAGCTGTTGGAAATCAAACATAGTTGCTCGGAGGCGGAGGCCGAGCGCACGAGACTGCTTGATCAGCGCGAACAGGAGCTTGGTCAGGAAAAAGCCAAACTGGAACGAGGGCGCGGCAGACTGGAGCGGGAGTGGGCGGAACTTAAATCTTCCCAAGCTTTAATCAAAGAAGAGGTCGCGACCGAATTGGAGCAAGAGCGGGCTGGATTCGAGCGGCAGCTCGAAAAAATTTCAGTACAACGTGATAAAGCTTGGGATCAGACCCAGGAATTGAAAGAGCGATTGTACGATCTGCAAGAGCTTAGCAATGCCCTAGGCGAGAGAACTCCGGATGAAATTCTTGAGGGCCTTGAAAACCTGAAAAGCGAAAATAGGGACCTCAAGAGGAAGCTTGAAGAATCTGACACCGCAGAATTGCAGCGTGATAACCAGTATTTACGTGACAAAGTTTCGGATCTTGAGCGAGATATCGCTGCCCTGCGCCCGGACCTTGACGAAGCTCGTCGGGAATTGAGTGTCAAGCGCGTGGCGGCGACGGAGCTTGAGGCCATCGCCCGCGAAAAGCGTGTTCTTGAATCGCATAAGAATACTTTGTCCGTTCACATTGACGATCTTGAGAGTCGCATCGATCAGTTGACCAATGCGCAAAAGGCGAAAACATCCTTCCCAGCGATGTCGCATATGGACGCTGATAAAGCCTTCCAGGCGAGTATCGAGCTGGAACATGTGCCAGATTTGAAGAACTTTGCTGATGAACTTCGGCACCGGATCGCCCGAGCTGAGAAGAATGTGGAGTTGTTTTATCCCATCGAGGATATCCGACTTCTTCTCGGTGGCTTAGCGATGAGTCAGTTGCATGTGTTCCAAGGGATAAGTGGTACCGGCAAGACCAGTCTTGCAAAGGCCTTCGCGAAGGCGATGGGTGGTTTCTGTCAGGACATAGCGGTTCAGGCCGGGTGGAGAGATCGGGATGATTTGCTGGGTCATTTTAATGCGTTTGAGCGCCGCTTCTATGAGAAGGATTGCTTGCAGGCCTTGTATAAGGCACAGACCCCTCACTGGCAGGATACCTGTAACGTAATCCTTCTCGATGAGATGAACCTATCACGTCCTGAACAATATTTTGCGGAGTTTCTATCCGCTCTCGAAAAGAATAACCCTGACGAGCGATTGATTAGTCTTTCGGAAACGGCGTTGCCCGGGGCTCCCGATATGTTGAGAGACGGTCGTCAAATTCTCGTTCCGAAAAATGTCTGGTTTATTGGCACGGCAAACCACGATGAGACGACGAATGAGCTGGCAGATAAGACATACGACCGCTCCCACGTAATGACGCTACCAAAGCAGGACCACAGCTTTGAGATCCGGGATTATCAACCTGCGAGCTACTCGTTCAAGTCGTTACAAAACGTCTTCGATAAAGCCTGTAAGGAGCATGCACCTTCGGTCAAAAGTTTGCTGGGTAAGTTGACGGATAACGAATTCACTGGACAGCTTGAGAGTGATTTCGGCTTGGGTTGGGGCAACCGGTTCGAAAAACAGGCGCTGAGGTTTGTTCCGGTAATGATGGCATCTGGAGCAACTCGTGGAGAGGCTTTGGATCATCTGCTCGCAAGCAGGGTAATGCGCCAGGGCAAGGTGACTGGTCGCTTTGATGTAAATGCAGACTCGGTCCGCAAATTAATGGCGTCTTTGGAGGCATTCTGGAATCAATCGGGCTTGGAAAGTGCACCGATTACGTCGTTGGAGCTGCTAGAGAAAGACATCAAGCGCAAGGAAGGTGGGTTTTAATGTGGGTGGATCGGCTGACAGGCCAACGTATTGGGCATTTGCCCGAAGTTATTGAATCCGGCCGTTACCTAACTGGAACGAAGGTGGGTGATCAAACCAATGTGAATGCAGTAGCGAGTAAACTCTTGGTCGACGATGGTAGCGACATCGCCCTCGTCGATGGCCAGAGGAAATCCTTCAGGCTGCCCGCCAAGGTTTTAGCCCAGAAGGTAGAATTATTCGAGCGCATACTAGATACGATTGATTCAAGCATCGAAAATGAGGATGAGTTGGTCTCTCCATTGATGCCTGAGGGCGTGGTCAATGAAGATAGCCATCTGAACTCTTTCGACTCGAAACTGCTTAAGATTCTCGAGGCAGGGCACCTTCATCAGATATCGATGAGGCCAAGACTGGATCTTCACTATGAAGATGAAGTCACAGATGTCGCAAGAGCGAAGAGATTGGCCAAGGGGGCGCTGGTTCA
This sequence comes from Marinobacter sp. L-80, assembly GCF_056859395.1. NCBI lineage: Bacteria > Pseudomonadati > Pseudomonadota > Gammaproteobacteria > Pseudomonadales > Marinobacteraceae > Marinobacter > Marinobacter sp. L-80. The sequence continues at coordinate 9,223 of NZ_JBSXOI010000024.1, read as the reverse complement.
CCTCGCGTCGCATTCTGAATGTTGGCAACGTCAGACCTTGTCCGGAGTGATACCAAAGAGAGTCAAGGCCCGGTTCAGCGAGGATGATTTTAATATCTACGAGAACCGAGTTTACGCACGGTTGCTCGACAAGATAGAACAATACCTGAGTAAACGTGTCAGTACGCTACGGCAGTTGCAGTCTGCTGTTAGCGAGGCTTTGGAGTTCTACGGAGCTAATGACCTGCATCATCGCCTGACCCAGGAGATTTGCAGGCTCTGGGGGAAGGCCTTTACGCAGGATTCAACCAGCAAAGCGTCCGAACAGCTCGCGAAGACGCTTGAGCAGCTAGAGAGTGCACTGGGAATAGTCCGTGGCCTTAAGCAGCGAGGCCTTTACCTATTGGTGAGTCGCGCCGCACAGATCGGAGATGGGCTCCATCTTACGAATATTCTGAGCCATGATCAGCATTACCGCCATTTACCGATCCTTTGGAACGAATTGAGGAATGTCATTGGTGGCAAAAGACCAACGCCTGAGGAACGAAGAGAGCGAAATGAGGGACTGAATCGGACGTATTCGAGATATGCCGGTCTTGTTCTTCGCCATGCTTTGACCCCTTATCTCGGAACTGAGTTTTCATCCAATTGGGCGGGTCTTAATCTCAAGCTTAGACAGGTGGGCCTTGATTGGCAGTTACTTTTATCACTAGATGACTCGAACAGAGCAGAGCGAGTTCTGCTTGAGGTTGTACCTTGGATGGGATTGGGCGACCGCCCGGAGGGCTTTCCAGCTGAGCAGAATGATGAGCGCCTTTCCGCGAGGATATTGGCTTGGCCAAACTTGAGTGACGATCGTTTCTACTCCGGTGAAGCTGCTTCCGATAGCGCATGGGTGCAGTTATCTCCATTCGATCCGTATGGCGTCGAGAGATTTGGTCGTCTGGTTGATCAGCTACTGCAGAGAGAGCTGGTGTTTGGATACGGTCGCCCAATCATCAAGGTGCCAACCAGGTCCCTAGAGGTGGCAGAGAGCGTTAAAGGGCTGGCGGTAAGCATGGAAAAACACCAAATCAGAGTTCTTGAGGCTTTGTCCCCGGTAGATCTTTCAAATGTGGAACGTTCACTGGCAAGCGAAAATGCTGCGGCACAAGCTTCTGATCTTGGTCGGAGGCACCAAGAGATTGTGGCGCTCCAGAAATGCCCGGTTTGTGCCGGATCCGTTAAAGTTATTCATCAAAAACCTAGTGGATTTGTTGCTGACTGCGGTTCTTGTAAGACGAAACGGTATCTTCGGAGCAATGGGGCAGGGCTGGAATATGAGCAGAGTCTCGCTGGCTTAAGTGAATTTAGGTTGGTCGGTAGGCGTAGTTTTTTGTTTCAGATACGAGAGCAGTAGAGTGATCTATGCGGCAGAAGTGTGCTGCCCTGACTCAAAAGCGAGTTCCTATTGCAAACCATGGTTTTAAAAAAGCTTGTAAAAACAATATCTCGAACGCTTATAAGAGCAGTATGCGATAGGCGCCTGGCGGAAAAGGATCTAGGATCGGAACCTCATATCCTCGTCGTTCGATGGGATAACAAATTAGGGGATGCCATAGTGAAGTTGCCCTTCGCCGGTCAGCAACACAAAGAGTGGCTGCAAATCCATCACAATTTGAGACCAACCGAACACCATCAAACTGAATCCACCTTGAAGGAGGGCTTTAATGACGATGCCGGGCCCCATATGAAACGGCGTAAATGGCATTCCATGCTCCTATCTTTTATCGACGACACAATCTGTCGTATGAAACCTGTAACTTTCCGGGTTGAGAGTGTATGCCACGTTGGCAACGTTCACGAATCTGCGTAGCGTGGCAGCAATACGATCAGGGAGATGTATCAGGCACAAGGACGAGCCAGAAGCGCCTAATGAGGGTAGTAGGGGTAGCAAATGGTTCTGCGGGGCAGTTGTTGGAAGCCTGGTTGGTTTCTATGTCTGAGTTTTGTTCTGGCGTTCTCAGTCCACGCTGATCTGATCAAGCGGTCGAGTAGTGGTCTCTGTCATCCACCTGAGAGTGCCTGGTATGACCGAACCAAAAACTATGAGGCCTATGAAACGCTCGATCTTTGTCTTGCCGAAGGCGGCAGGTTGCCAAGCGGGGTTTCGGTTCCTGGGGCTAGAGCTGGTGGCGATGCAGATGGCTACGACCGGTCTGAATTCGGTCACGGCTGGGATGATAAAGACGGTGATTGTCAGGACAGCCGTGCCGAGGCGTTAATTGCCACCTCCACCACGCCTGTGCGTTTTGCGGATGACGAGCGCTGTCGAGTCGTGTCAGGACGGTGGATCAGTCCCTTCACGGGTAAGGTGATTCAGAACGCTTCCAACATCGATATTGATCATGTGGTGCCGCTGGCCTGGGCCTGGGAAAGAGGAGCAAATGAATGGTCGCGCAGCGAGCGTGAACGATTTGCCAATGACCGAAGGAATCTCTGGCCAGTAGAAGCGAGCCTGAATCGATCCATTAGTGGAATAGAAAAAATATCCTAAAAAGCATCAAAAACCTATGCCAGAAATCGAAATCTGGTTTTTCTTGAGCATACATGCATATATAGTGGAATTACGAACATACTATTTTACCAATTGGAAATTGCGTGCTGAACAGCGTCTGTATAGAGGCAAATATCAAAGTAGACAACACGGGGACGAAGATAAGTCTTCCGGTGATCGTCACCCAAGATGGTTTGCTGAAAAGTTATTTGGATTATTTGATCGTTCATCGATACAAATCTCGGAGCTGGAAAGACAGGAGCGCGTTTGCGGTTCGACTCCTCATCGATTACACGAATCAGAATAAAGACTGCTTTGAAACTCCTCACCAACTGTTTCAGGAGTTTTCAAACAGCCTCTACACCGGAACGATTGGCGAGGACGGTAGCGATCCGAGTTGGCTGCGGTGGAAACCACGCGAGGATAAGGACGCGAACTTTCTAATCAGCCTGATAACACAATACACAGACTGGCTCTCTGAGCAGTATGAAGAGAAAAAGCTTCAGATAAACCCAACGGTGAAACCGACTCGTTACGAGGAGTGGATGGGCCTCGCAGCCTTCTACCAAAAGAAACGGCGGGCTTTTCTTTCCCACCTTTGGGCTAACAAACCAGCCCCTGCTTATTTCCGGAAGGTTATGCCCAGGACGGTGTCGCGTTCTAACGGCAGTGAGGGTAAGAAAAGCTTTCCTCCTGGACGAATTGACGACCTCTTGTGGAATGGCCTTACGCGATATGGCTTTGAAACGAGCGACGTAGTTTATGAGCGCCTGGACCTGAAGAATGTGCTCATTACCATGCTGATGCATTACGGCGGACTCAGGCTCAGCGAGTGCTTTCACCTTTGGGTAGAAGATGTCGTGCCGTGGGAGGACGGAACCGCACTGGTCAAAATTTTTCATCCCGATAAAGGGCGGCCCCGTCCAAACGGCCCCAGCAGGCGCGAAGAGTTGCTCAACAAGTATGGGATGCAACCGCGATTTGAATATTCGAAATCCCATACGCTGCATGCAGGTTGGAAAGCGCCCAAAGAGGACAATGAAAGTCGCCACTTTCTTCAGGTTTGGTGGTTTCCAAGAAGTGCTGGTGAAACCTTTAACGACCTTTGGCGGCTTTACCTGACCTACCAGCGATACCCCGATGGCGGTAAACATCCGTTTGCATTCACGACGCAATCAGGCGCTCCGCACTCAATCAAAGGCTATAACCAATCGCTTAAAAGAGCCGTTGAGAGAATTGGTTTACCGTTTTCAAAAGAAGCGGGAACGACAGCACACGCCCACCGACACTCGTATGGGCAAGCTCTGGCTGATGCAAACGCTGATTCTCTGATCATTAAAAACGCCCTACACCATAAATCGATAGAAAGTCAGCAGGTCTACACCGAACTCACTGATAAGCAGATGCGTGCGCATTTGAGCAGATTGTCGCCCGAGCACGGCTTAATTTCTCCAATCAAGAAAGGACTCACTCATGGCAACTAAGTACGCCACGCTCGCCGAAGCCTCAGAAGCCGCTCAGCGCTTGGAATTCAAAACGCAGCCGGAATACAAGAAGGGCTACAAACAAGATCCGAAGCTGCCAGCAAATCCCAACCAACTCTATGCCGGAGATTGGGATGATTGGTATAGCTTCCTTGGCACTGAACACCCCGGTGAGAAGTACGCCACTGTCGCCGAGGCGTCCGAGGCCGCTCAACGCTTGGGATTCGAAATAAGAGATGAATACAACAAGGGCTACAAAAAAGACCTGAAGCTGCCAGCAGCTCCCGACAAACACTATGCCGAAGATTGGGCTGATTGGCCCAACTTCCTTCGCAATGAGCGCCCTAGAGAAAAATACGTGACGCTCGCCGAGGCGTCCGAAGTCGCTCAGCGATTGGGCTTCAAAACACGCACCGAATACCATGAGGGCTACCAAAAAGACCCGAAGTTGCCATCGAATCCCCAACGAAGTTATGCCGGAGAGTGGGATGATTGGTATAGCTTTCTTGGCGTTGAGCGCCCCGAGAGGTACGCGGCGCTTGCCGAGGCGTCCGAAGCCGCTCAGCGCCTGGGGTTCAAAACGCAGCAGGAATACTATGAGGACTACCAAAAAGACCCGAAGCTGCCATCACAACCCTCTGTTTTCTATGCCGAAGATTGGGATGATTGGTATAGCTTCCTTGGCACTGAACGCCCCAGTGAGAAGCACGCCACTGTCGCCGAGGCGTCCGAAGCCGCTCAACGCTTGGGGTTAAAAACACAGGCGGAATACTATGAGGACTACCAAAAAGACCCGAAGCTGCCAGGTTCTCCCAACGACTTTTATGCCGAAGATTGGAGTAGTTGGTACAACTTCCTTGGCACTGGACGCCCCGATGGGAAGTACGCAACGCTCGCCGAGGCGTCCGAAGCCGCTCAGCGCTTGGGATTCAAAACGTCCACAGAATACTTTAAGGGCTACAAACAAGACCCGAAGCTGCCACGCCATCCCGACGGAATGTATCGCAGAAATTGGGCTGATTGGTACAGTTTTCTTGGCAATGAGCGTCCCAAAGAAAAGTACGCGACGCTCGCCGAGGCGTCCGAAGCAGCCCAGCGCTTGGGATTCAAAACACAGAAGGAATTCTACGAGGGCTACAAACAAGACCCGAAGCTGACAGTAAGTCCCTTCGACTTCTATGCCGAAGATTGGGATGATTGGTACAGCTACCTTGGCATTGAGCGCCCCGTTAAGAGGTACGCGACGCTCGCCGAGGCGTCCGAAGCCGCTCAATGCTTGGGGTTAAAAACAGGTGCGGAATACTTCAGGGGCTACGAAAAAGACCCGAAGTTGCCATCGCAGCCGAATAAAACTTATTCCGAACATTGGATATCTTGGCCTCACTTCCTGGGCAACGAAAACGCCATTAATCGAGAACTGACCAGCAAATACCCCGAGTTTTGGAAAGCCATTCAGTGTTATGTAGAGGCTGGTACAGGCCAATCCAACAAATACTCACATTTGAGAGCACTCCTTAGATTTTACGTGGACAAGCTGGGCTTGGTTGACGACCCGGGAGCCATGCTGTCAAGGGATATCCCGTTTGATGAGCGAGCGTACGAAAACTTCATAAATGTCACCGCAGATACTGTAAAAAAACCACGGCATAACGCCTGTTCCGCTTTTTTCGAGTGGATTTTGGAGACTTATTGCTCTGACGAGGACGAGAACGGTGAGTTGATAGTTCTGCCCGGCTACCGCAATCCTCTTAGAACCGTTCTCAAGGGTTTGTTAGATCAGTTACCCAGTTACAAGCGCAGTGAATCAGACAAGCCTCCATTGCCCATGGATGCCATTGTACGAGCCAAGCAGCATCTGATTCCGCTAGAGGCGACGTCGTTTCGCGATCTCTATCAATTGCATCCCTTCCTCGAAGACTGCTGGTTCGGGGTTGATCCACAGTTAATTGATGACAATGACCCAAACTGCATTTATCGAGTGGTCAAAAAAGAGCGGAAGCGAGGTCGCAAGCGCTATTTTGAAGAGATGCACGAGTTATGGTCGCCCGTAAAAATTGTCGCAAACTACACATTGCTATCCATTCCGTTGCGAGGACAGCAAATCTGTTGGCTCGACAGCGGAGAGGGAGATGAATTCGTTCCGTTATGGCGTGATGGGAAGGTTCACTGGATCGAAAATCCAAGTCCGCTTGCGACCCGAAAGCGGAATAAGGGCTTTATTCAGAAAGGGAACAATGACGGTGAGTTGAGCGCCTACATCACGACGAACAAAACCGGAAAGAAATTGGGCGGCTACGATATTCCGTTCATGCCGGAAGATCTGGCGTATTGGATTATCCAGCTTCGGGAGTGGCAATCCAAATACAACCCAATCGAAGAACTGACACTGTGGACGCAAATCAACCCGCAGCAAAGGATACACAAAGACATCCTCAAAAGGCGCGGTAAACAATCGTTCCTGTTCCGCGACCCGGCCTCACACGCCTGTGATGAGAAGGCGTCGCCCATGCGTACGACAACCGCGTTTACACGAACCCTGCCTGCTCTGTTGTTCCATAGTCAGAGGCCAGGCGCGGACCTCGCTGAGAAAATCGAAAAAAAGAGCAGCGTGGATTACAAGAGCCAATTTACACCTCATGCTCTCCGCGTCAGCCTTATCACTGCCTACATTGTCGACGGCAGAGCGCCCATAGCCGTGATTTCAAAGCTGGTTGGTCATTCCTCTCTGGTGATGACGATTTACTACACAAAGGTAGGAGCCAGCAAAATGCGGCTGGAGATAGCGGCGGCTGAAAAACGGGCACTTGAGCAGAGTCATTATCGTTACGAAGACCTCATCCTCCAGAAGAAAATCGAAGAGGCGCGTCCGGAATTAATCGCCACAGACCGAAGCATCATGGATCAGTGTCTGACACCTAATTGGCCCTCTGGAGCCTTCCAACTTATGAGTTTCGGAATCTGCCCCATGAGCGGCAACAAGTGTGACGAAGGTGGCATGGCACTGGTTGAGCGGAAGGTTGAAGCACAGTACGCGCCCGTGCCCAATGGCTACCTTGGGACTCGAAATTGTCCCCAGTGCCGCTTCTTCATTACCGGCCCGGCGTTTCTGGGCGGTTTGTCGGCCATTGCCAACGAAATCATTCTGGAAATCAATGTCACCCGCAATGAATACCACGAACTCGAAGAAAAAAGGCAGACGCTCGATGACGAGCGGTACGATGCCGAGTCTTCGGGACAGTTTTTTGGTAAAGAGCGAACGCTGAAAAAGATCACCTCGGCGTATGAGGAAAAAGCCAAAAAGCTCGACATGCTTCTCACGGATCTCCAGCACTTATACCGCCTGATTTCTCAATCTACCGAACTGCTGAAGACCTCCGAGACAGGCCAGCACCAGCTGATCGTCAGCGGCAATTACGTGGAAATGGAGATGCATTTGGAGGAGCAAAGCAGCGAATTTCGGTTGCTCGCTGAGGTCTGTGCCAACGCTGAGATTTACGAGAGCGCCAGTGCCTCCAGAGCACGCCCCCTGCTCAGTCAGATGCTCGACAAATTGGCGGACACCAATGGGATTGCACCCGCGATATTTCGGTTGACCGAGGATCAGCAGCTCAAAGCTGCCAATCAGGTCGTCCGGCTGATTATGCAAGTGACACAGAATAACTGGCACGTCGCTGACCAGTTGATCAATGGGCAAATCACCTTGGAAGATCTCGCCGAACCACTACAGCTAGGTGATGTGCGCCAAGAGATCGAGTCAGCCATGAACGGGTCTTTGAAATTCCCGCTAGAAATCGAGAGCTGCAATGAGTGAACCGAACGAAGTCTACGAGGCCATACTGGGCCAACTGAAAAATTCTCGTTCCAGGAAGTCCCTGGAGGCCCTTCACGCCGTTTGCAAGGAACATCATGAGTCAGGCTCGGTTGATTTCAAAATCTCAACGATTGCGAAGCTTGGGGCCAGTCGTGGCGCTCCTAGCGAGCAGACCATCCGAAACAAAACCGGAGAACATTATAGAGCGGTCATTGAGGCTTGGCAGGCGCTTGGAGACCAGAAAAAGAAAGCGATCAAAGCACAGACCACGCCCTCGGGCGAGTACGATTGGGTTGATGAGGTAAGCAATAAAACTCACCGCTTCCTCATACTCGACCTGATTTCGAAGGTCCGTAAATTGAGGGCCGAAAATAAAAGGTTTGCATCGATCAAGAAATTGGAAATTGACTACCGAGCGGGTGCTGAAGACAAATCTGAATCGAGGTTACCGAGCCTGTTGAGTCACGAGATTGATGCATTGAGAGACGCCATCTCTGAGGAGTCCCTTAAATTAAAGGGCTGGACTAAAACAGAACGCGGCAGCATCAAGGACCAAAACGGCAAGGTTGTCCTCAGAAACGGTTTTGTGGATGCCCTTGAAAAAGCGTTGAGTATCGGGAATGACTAACGGACAAGAAAAAGCTCGCGAAAACCTTGTTGCCTTTCAGCGTTGGGCCGCTACGAAAACCGATGACGATTTAAAGCAAATCGTCTTTCGGGGCCAGCTAAACCGTGGCGAAGTCGCCAACGCTATCGGTATCGGAGAGAGCGCCGTGCGCCAGAATCCGGCGATAAAATCGCTGGTCCTTAAATACCTCGGGCGAATCGCCGCTTGCGGCGAGAGGGCAGAGCCCTCAATTGAAATCGAGGCTACGTCCGTTTTTTGATAAGAAGCGGACCTTTTTTGTCGCCGAGATTCCGGGAGATTAAGCACGCTGAGGTCGCAAAGCGAACATTCAGACTAGGGGTAATCGGGATAGGGAGGCACCTCACGATGCCCCTCCTCCCACATCACCGGGCATACGGATCACGTACCACGGCGATTCAGTGACTTGATTCAACCCGTTACCGTACTGCCAGCTCCGGCAGTCCATAGCTCCGGAACAATCGGGCCGGTAAGGCTTGTCGCAGTGCCGGCGAATGACTCAGCCGCCACGGGCCGTGAGCTGATTTGGCGGTGTTCCAAGCCAGTCTGACCGGGACGCCCCGCTTTCTCAGTTCACGATACCCTCTTCGGCCCCATTGCTTCCACACGTAACTTCTCATTCTCCGCTGTCAATGGCCATTTATTTTGACCCACCTTTGGCCAATAAAATTGACCCACCTTTCATAGTCTAGCTTGTTGTCTTCTGCTTCAGCCGATAGCTTTCTCCTCCCAGCATAAAGATGTGTGAATGGTGGATGACCCGATCA
>NZ_JBSXOI010000023.1:0-15707 GCF_056859395.1 Marinobacter sp. L-80 | reverse complement strand
TTGCGAACTGCCGGAAGGTGTGGAAATGGTTATGCCGGGTGACAACGTCAAGATGAGTGTTACCCTGATTGCTCCGATCGCCATGGAAGATGGCCTGCGCTTCGCGATTCGTGAAGGCGGCCGTACCGTTGGTGCCGGCGTAGTCTCCAAGATTATCGAGTAATAGACTCGAGAGTAAGTGCACTGAGTTGTTTCGGTGCAGGCCAGTAGCTCAATTGGCAGAGCAGCGGTCTCCAAAACCGCAGGTTGGGGGTTCGATTCCCTCCTGGCCTGCCATTTTTTAACATCCGGATACATAAGTTGATTCCTATGGAGTCAAAAGCCGTTCAGTCAGCCAGCCGTTTCGATTTCGTGAAGTGGCTGGTTGTTTTCGTTCTGATCGCCATCGGTGTGGTGGGGAATCAGTATTATAGTGCCGAGTCTCTGCTGTATCGGGTTCTGGCTCTTGTAGGTCTCGCAATTGTGGCGGCGCTTGTTGCCCTCCAGACCGACCGTGGTCGTCGCTTCGCGACGCTGCTGAAGGAAGCGAGAGTCGAGATCCGGAAAGTGGTATGGCCCACCAGGCCCGAGCTCGTGCAGACGACAGCGATTGTTGTGGTGTTTGTGCTCGTTGTGGCTCTGTTGTTGTGGGGTATGGATTCGTTGATCAGCTGGCTGGTCGCCGGGTTTATCGGTTAACAGGAGTGGGCAATGGCTAAGCGCTGGTACGTCGTTCATGCGTATTCTGGCTTCGAAAAGCAGGTGATGCGCACTCTCAGGGAGCGCGTTGCGCTGCACGAGATGGAAGACCGTTTCGGCGAGATCCTGGTTCCGACCGAGGAAGTCGTCGAAATGCGAGAAGGGAAGAAGCGCAAGAGTGAGCGCAAATTCTATCCCGGGTACGTACTGGTCCAGATGGAAATGGACGATGCGACGTGGCACCTTGTGAAGAACACCCCGCGTGTTCTTGGTTTTATTGGTGGTACCAAGGATAAGCCTGCACCGATCACCGAAAAGGAAGCGGAAGCGATCCTTCGTCGAGTCGAAAGCGGTGCAGACAAGCCCAAGCCGAAGACGCTGTTCGAGCCGGGTGAGATTGTTCGCGTTGTTGAAGGTCCTTTTGCGGACTTCAATGGTGTGGTTGAGGAAGTTGACTACGACAAGAGTCGGGTCAAGGTTGCCGTTCTGATCTTTGGTCGTTCAACTCCGGTAGAGCTGGAGTTTGGGCAGGTCGAAAAAGACTGACCGGTAACGGGAAAGCTGAAAGCTCGCGCGCTCAAGCGACGCGGGCTTTTTGTGTCTGCTCTTAGCAGTTGTAAAAACGGGGAGCCGAGAGGCGTTTGAACCCACAGGAGATCTATCATGGCAAAGAAAATTGAAGCGTACATCAAGCTTCAGGTTGCTGCCGGCAAGGCCAACCCGAGTCCCCCCGTTGGTCCTGCACTGGGTCAGCGCGGCGTAAACATCATGGAATTCTGCAAGGCGTTCAACGCCCAGACTCAGGACATGGAGCCTGGTCTGCCGATTCCGACCGTGATCACCGTTTACAGTGATCGCAGCTTTACCTTTATTACCAAGACTCCGCCTGCACCGGTTCTTCTCCTGAAGGCCGCTGGCATCAAGAGTGGCTCCGGTCGTCCGAATACCGAGAAAGTCGGTACCGTGACCCGCGAGCAGCTTGAAGAAATTGCCAAGACCAAAGAGCCGGACCTGACTGCAGCCGATATGGACGCAGCGGTACGTACCATTGCAGGAACAGCCCGCAGCATGGGCCTGAACGTGGAGGGCCTGTAACATGGCGAAGCTGAGCAAGCGTCAGAAGCTTATTCGTGAAAAGGTAGACTCTACCCGTTCCTACTCTGTCGACGAAGCAGTTGCACTGCTGGTTGAGCTGGGCCAGAACGTGAAGTTCAAAGAGTCTGTCGACGTAGCCGTCAATCTGGGCGTTGACGCACGTAAATCCGACCAGGTTGTCCGTAGCAGCACTGTTCTGCCTCACGGCACCGGCAAGACCGTTCGCGTCGCTGTATTTACCCAGGGCGCCAATGCCGAGAAAGCAACGGCTGCTGGTGCAGACGTTGTAGGCATGGACGATCTGGCGGACGAAGTTAAGAAAGGCAACATGGATTTCGACGTGGTTATCGCCACTCCGGACGCCATGCGTGTTGTTGGTCAGCTGGGCCAGATTCTTGGTCCCCGTGGCCTGATGCCGAACCCGAAGGTGGGTACTGTGACTCCTGACGTCGAGACTGCGGTCAAGAACGCCAAGGCCGGTCAGGTTCGTTACCGCACCGACAAGAACGGCATTATCCACGCTCCGCTGGGTAACGTTGAATTCTCTGCGCAGAACATCAAGGAAAACCTTGAAGCTCTGGTAGCAGATCTGAAAAAGGCCAAGCCGTCGTCGGCGAAAGGCGTGTATCTCAAAAAGATCACCATTTCCTCGACTATGGGTCCTGGCCTGACTATCGATCAGAGCGGTCTCGCTATTTGATCCTTTGATCGGTGGTTACTTTGTAGTCTGGGCGGAAGCCAAGGCTGTCAAAGACCGCAGGCCCCCGAAGCACTTTCGGTCTGACTGGAAGTGCTGCAAGGGTTAAAGCAACGCCTGCGCAGACGGTGTGAAGACGTTCTCTCTGAACCCAAACACCGTTAGGAGCCCCGCGAGGGGTATATGTGGGTTTGCCGGGAAGACCCGGCGAAATCGAGGAGAAATCCAGTGGCAATTAGACTCGAAGACAAGAAAGCGATCGTCGCTGAAGTCAACGAGACTGCCGGTGGTGCTCTGTCTGTGGTTATGGCTGACTACCGTGGTGTTACCTCTGGTGACATGACGGCGCTTCGTGCCAAGGCTCGTGCCGAAAACGTGCGTCTGAAGGTTGTTCGTAACAACCTGGCGAAGATCGCGATTCGCGGTACCGAGTTCGAGTGCATCGACGAAGCCCTGGTCGGCCCGACCATTCTGGCATTCTCTATGGAAGATCCGGGCGCGGCAGCGCGTCTGTTGAAGGATTTTGCGAAAGAGAAAGAGGCGTTCGAGATTAAGGCACTGGCCGTCGGCGGAGAGCTGATGGGTGCAGACCAGATCGACCGTCTTGCCAAGCTGCCAACACGTCACGAAGCGCTGACAATGCTGGCCGCAGTAACACAGGCACCGATCACCAAGCTGGCACGGACACTGAACGAAGTTCCTTCGAAAGTGACTCGTGCTGTAGCGGCAGTTCGCGACCAGAAGCAAGAAGCTGCTTGATTCTGTTGAACACCATTTTTTATATTTTTGGGAGAAAGTCATGGCTCTGTCTAACGAAGACATTTTGAACGCAATCGCTGAAATGAGCGTAATGGACGTAGTTGCGCTGGTTGAAGCAATGGAAGAAAAATTCGGTGTTTCTGCCGCTGCAGCCGTTGCTGCTGCGCCGGCAGCTGCTGGTGGTGGCGAAGCCGCTGCTGAAGAGCAGACCGAGTTTGACGTTGTACTTACCGGTCCTGGTGAGAAGAAAGTAAACGTAATCAAGGCCGTTCGTGAACTGACTGGCCTGGGTCTGAAAGAAGCCAAGGAAATGGTCGACAGCGCTCCTTCCGTTATCAAGGAAGCAGCTAGCAAAGACGACGCTGAAGAAGCCAAGAAGAAGCTTGAGGAAGCAGGCGCTTCTGTTGAGCTCAAGTAAGAGTCGGCTGTTGATCGAAACCGTGCGATAAGCATGGACAGGCTGGTGGCTTTGGGCCACCGGCCTTTTTCTGTTGTATATGCTATAGAGTCTGGTGAGCAATTGCAGGTTGATGTCAGATCTATAACCTACAGCCAGAGTCTTGTTCAAGACGGCGCGATAAGCCGAGCAATTCGGCCCCGAAGCAGAACATTGGTTGCTTCTTGATACCAGGTATCAGGTCTAAAGCTGGGGAATGCAGATGACTTACTCCTACACTGAGAAAAAGCGGATTCGCAAAGATTTTAGTAAATTGCCTTCCGTGATGGACGTCCCCTATTTGCTGTCTATTCAGCTGGATTCGTTCCGGGACTTCCTCCAAATGGAAGCCGCTCCTGAAGACCGCCGGGAAACCGGTCTTCACGCAGCATTCAAATCCGTATTCCCGATTGTCAGTTACTCTGGCAATGCCGCGCTCGAATACGTGAGCTATCGTATTGGCGAGCCGGTTTTTGATGTCAAGGAATGCCAGCTTAGGGGCGTAACCTATGCAGCGCCGCTGCGGGTGAAGGTCCGCCTTATCATTTACGATAAGGAATCGTCCAACAAGGCGATCAAGGACATTAAAGAGCAGGAAGTCTACATGGGCGAGATGCCCCTGATGACCGAGAACGGTACCTTCGTTATCAACGGTACCGAGCGCGTTATTGTTTCCCAGCTCCACCGGTCTCCGGGTGTGTTCTTCGATCACGACAAGGGCAAGACCCATTCCTCCGGCAAGCTGCTGTATTCTGCCCGGGTGATTCCTTACCGTGGTTCCTGGCTGGACTTCGAGTTTGATCCGAAGGACTCCGTGTTCGTTCGTATCGACCGTCGTCGTAAGCTTCCGGCATCCATTCTGTTGCGTGCCCTGGGCTACACCTCCGAGCAGATGCTGGAGATGTTCTTCGAAACCAGTAAATTCAGCCTGGGCGCGGAAGTGTGCAAGCTGGAGCTGGTGCCGAGCCGTCTGCGTGGCGACATCGCGACCTTCGATATCAAGGACAATGACGGTAACCTGATTGTCGAAGAAGGTCGCCGGATTACGGCCCGCCACATCAAGCAGTTGGAAAAAGCCGGCATCAACGAGCTTGAGGTGCCGACCGAGTACCTGTACGGCCGTGTACTGGCGAAAGACATGATCGATCAGGGTTCCGGTGAAGTCCTGGTGGAGTGTAACTCCGAGCTGACAGAAGAGCTGGTCACCAAGATTCTCGACGCTGGCGTGAAGGATATCGAAACCCTTTACACCAACGATCTGGACTGTGGTCCGTTCATGTCTGACACCCTGCGTATCGATCCGACTCGCACGCCGCTCGAAGCGCTGGTTGAGATCTACCGGATGATGCGCCCGGGTGAGCCGCCCACCAAAGAGTCGGCTGAGAACCTGTTTAATAACCTGTTCTTCTCTGAAGAGCGCTATGACCTGTCTGCGGTTGGCCGGATGAAGCTGAACCGCCGTCTGCGCCGTGAAGAAAGCACAGGTGAGGGCACCCTGACCCACGAAGACATCATCGACGTTCTCAAGACCCTGATCGACATCCGTAACGGCCAGGGCAATGTGGATGATATCGATAACCTGGGTAACCGTCGTGTTCGCTGTGTTGGCGAAATGGCGGAAAACCAGTTCCGCGTTGGCCTGGTTCGGGTTGAGCGAGCGGTTCGTGAGCGTCTGAGCCTTGCTGAAAGCGAAGGGCTGATGCCTCAGGACCTGATCAACGCCAAGCCGGTAGCAGCCGCGGTTAAAGAATTCTTCGGCTCAAGCCAGCTGTCGCAGTTCATGGACCAGAACAACCCGCTGTCCGAGGTCACGCACAAGCGTCGTATCTCTGCGTTGGGCCCAGGTGGTCTGACCCGTGAGCGTGCAGGCTTTGAGGTTCGTGACGTACACCCGACCCACTACGGTCGCGTATGCCCGATCGAGACGCCGGAAGGTCCGAACATCGGTCTTATCAACTCGCTGGCGACTTACGCGCGCTCCAACTCCTACGGTTTCCTCGAGAGTCCGTACCGGAAGGTTGAGAACGGCGTGGTAACCGATGAAGTGGTTTACCTGTCCGCTATCGAGGAGAGCAACTACGTCATCGCCCAGGCCAGTGCTGCCATGGACGAGAAGACCAAGCGTCTGACCGACGAACTGGTTACCGTTCGCCACCAGAACGAATTTACCGTTACTCCGCCGGAGAGCGTTAACTTCATGGATGTATCTCCGCGCCAGGTAGTATCGGTCGCGGCATCCCTGATCCCGTTCCTGGAGCATGACGACGCCAACCGGGCACTGATGGGTGCGAACATGCAGCGTCAGGCGGTTCCGACACTCAAAGCCCAGGTTCCCCTGGTAGGAACCGGTGTTGAGCGTACGGTTGCCCAAGACTCTGGCGTCTGTGTATCGGCTCGCCGCGGCGGTGTGATCGAAAGCGTTGACGCTTCGCGCATCGTGGTTCGTGTCAATAACGAGGAAACCGAAGCGGGTGATGCAGGTGTGGATATCTACAACCTGACCAAGTACACCCGTTCGAACCAGAACACCTGTATCAACCAGCGCTCCATCGTGCGTCAGGGCGATATTATTGCCCGTGGCGACGTGCTGGCAGACGGTCCCTCTGTGGATCTGGGTGAGCTGGCACTGGGGCAGAACATGCGCATCGCGTTCATGCCCTGGAACGGTTACAACTTTGAGGACTCCATCCTCATTTCCGAGAAAGTGGTGCAGGAAGATCGCCTGACCACCATCCACATTCAGGAACTGACCTGTGTGGCTCGGGACACCAAGCTGGGTAGCGAAGAAATCACCGCGGATATTCCGAACGTTGGTGAAAGTGCGCTGTCCAAGCTGGATGAGTCCGGTATTGTTTACATTGGTGCTGAAGTGGGCCCCGGTGACATTCTGGTAGGCAAGGTCACACCGAAGGGTGAGACCCAGCTGACGCCGGAGGAGAAGCTGCTGCGTGCCATCTTTGGTGAGAAGGCGTCCGATGTTAAGGACACCTCCTCCCGCGTGCCGACTGGCACCCGCGGCACCGTTATCGACGTGCAGGTCTTTACCCGCGACGGTATCGAGAAGGATCAGCGTGCCCAGTCCATCGAGAAAGAGCAGCTGGACCAGTATCGCAAGGATCTGAAAGACGAGTACCGGATTGTTGAAGGTGCGACATTCGAGCGTCTGAACAGTGCGTTGAAAGGGCAGGAAGTGATCAGTGGGCCGGGTCTGAAGAAGGGCGCCACGCTCGAAGAGAGCTACCTGGCCGAGCTGCCGCGTTCTGACTGGTTCAAGCTCCGGATGAAAGATGAGAGCCTGAACGAGCTGCTGGAGAAATCCGAGCAGGGTCTGGAAGACCGCAAGAAGGAACACGAAGCGCGCTTTGACGACAAGAAAGGCAAGCTTCAGCAGGGCGACGACCTCGCACCGGGCGTACTGAAGATCGTCAAGGTATACCTGGCTATCAAGCGTCGTATCCAGCCGGGTGACAAGATGGCCGGTCGTCACGGTAACAAGGGTGTTATTTCCTCGGTGATGCCGATCGAAGACATGCCTTACGACGAGCACGGCAACACGGTTGACGTGGTTCTGAACCCGCTGGGTGTCCCCTCGCGGATGAACGTAGGTCAGGTGCTTGAGACTCATCTGGGTGCTGCAGCCAAGGGTCTGGGTGAGCGTATCAGCCAGATGCTGGACGAGCAGCGCAAGGTGGCTGAATTACGCAAGCTGCTGGATGAGATCTACAATCACTCAGACGAAGTGTTCAAGGTGGACCTGGATTCCCTGTCCGACAAGGAAATCCTGGAGATGTGCCACAACCTTCGCGGCGGTGTGCCCATGGCAACGCCGGTATTCGACGGTGCCAAGGAAGCCGAGGTCAAGCGCATGCTTGAGCTTGCGGGACTGAGCACTACCGGTCAGACCATGCTGTATGACGGTCGTACTGGTGATATGTTCGACCGCCCGGTAACGGTTGGCTACATGTACATCCTGAAGCTGAACCACCTGATCGACGACAAGATGCACGCTCGTTCCACTGGCTCTTACAGCCTGGTTACCCAGCAACCGCTGGGTGGTAAGGCGCAGTTCGGTGGCCAGCGCTTCGGTGAGATGGAAGTGTGGGCTCTCGAGGCCTACGGTGCAGCTTACACGCTGCAGGAGATGCTCACCGTCAAGTCTGATGACGTGAACGGTCGGACCAAGATGTACAAGAACATTGTCGATGGCGATCATCGGATGGAGCCGGGCATGCCCGAATCCTTCAACGTTCTTGTCAAGGAAATCCGCTCGCTGGGTATCGACATCGAGCTGGAATCCGAGTGAGCCGAATTGTTTTTGGCAGCGTGAGCGGGCACGACCAGTGCCCGCCCGAGATTAACGCCATCCGGAGCTTTTACTGATGAAAGATTTGCTGAATCTTCTCAAGAGCCAGAACCAAAGCAAGGAATTCGACGCCATCCGTATTGGCCTGGCGTCGCCTGACATGATCCGTTCCTGGTCCTTTGGCGAAGTGAAGAAGCCTGAGACCATTAACTACCGTACCTTCAAGCCGGAGCGCGACGGTCTTTTCTGTGCCAAGATCTTCGGCCCGATCAAGGACTACGAGTGTCTGTGCGGTAAATACAAACGCCTCAAGCATCGCGGTGTTATCTGCGAGAAGTGTGGCGTTGAGGTTGCGCTGGCCAGTGTCCGCCGTGAGCGCATGGGCCATATTGAGCTGGCCAGCCCGGTCGCGCACATCTGGTTCCTGAAGTCACTGCCGTCCCGTATCGGTCTGATGCTGGACATGACCCTGCGCGATATCGAGCGGGTCCTGTACTTCGAATCCTTTATTGTTATCGATCCGGGGATGACCACCCTGGAGAAGGGCCAGCTGCTGAACGATGAGCAGTACTATGAAGCCCTGGAAGAATTCGGCGACGAGTTCGACGCCCGCATGGGTGCCGAAGCGGTCAAGGAGCTCCTTGAAGGTATTGATCTGCAGGAAGAGGTCGATGCCCTGCGTGAGGAGATTCCGCAGACCAACTCCGAAACCAAGATCAAGAAGTTCAGCAAGCGTCTGAAAATTCTTGAGGCGTTCCTGTATTCCGGCAACAAGCCAGGCGACATGGTCATGACCGTGCTTCCGGTGCTTCCGCCGGATCTGCGCCCGCTGGTACCGCTGGACGGTGGCCGCTTCGCGACCTCTGATCTGAACGATCTTTACCGTCGGGTGATCAACCGGAACAACCGTCTCAAGCGCCTGCTGGAGCTGAACGCTCCGGATATCATCGTGCGTAACGAGAAACGGATGCTGCAGGAAGCCGTTGACGCGCTGCTGGACAACGGGCGCCGTGGCCGGGCCATTACCGGCACCAACAAGCGCCCGCTGAAGTCCCTGGCTGACATGATCAAGGGTAAGCAGGGTCGTTTCCGTCAGAACCTGCTTGGTAAGCGTGTGGACTACTCCGGTCGTTCAGTGATCGTGGTCGGTCCGTACCTGCGCCTGCACCAGTGTGGTCTGCCAAAGAAGATGGCACTGGAATTGTTCAAGCCGTTTATTTTCTCCAAGTTGGAGCACCGCGGCCTGGCGACCACCATCAAGGCCGCCAAGAAGATGGTCGAGCGCGAGGAAGGCGTGGTCTGGGATATCCTGGACGAAGTCATCCGTGAGCATCCGATCATGCTGAACCGTGCGCCGACCCTGCACCGTCTGGGTATCCAGGCATTCGAGCCGGTTCTGATCGAAGGCAAGGCGATCCAGCTGCATCCGCTGGTGTGTGCGGCCTACAACGCCGACTTTGACGGCGACCAGATGGCGGTTCACGTACCGCTGACCCTGGAAGCCCAGCTCGAAGCCCGTGCGCTGATGATGTCCACCAACAACGTGCTGTCGCCGGCCAACGGCGAGCCGATTATCGTGCCGTCCCAGGACGTGGTACTCGGCCTGTACTACATGACCCGTGAGCGCAAGAGCGCCCTGGGTGAGGGTATGGTGTTTGCCGACGTCAAAGAGGCGCATCGTGCCTACGGCGCTGGCAAGGTCGACCTTCAGGCGATCGTCAAGGTTCGCGTGAAGGAAGTGGCGATTGCCGAAGATGGCTCCCGTACCGAGCAATACAAGATTGTTGATACCACGGTTGGTCGTGCTCTGCTGTTTGACATCGTGCCTGATGGCCTGTCCTACGAGCTGGTCAACAAGCCGATGGTCAAGAAGGCAATCTCTAACCTGATCAACACCTGCTACCGTGATGCCGGTCTGAAAGACACCGTCATCTTCGCGGATCAGTTGATGTACATGGGTTACCACTATGCGACCGTTTCCGGTATCTCTATTGGTTTCAACGATTTCGAGATTCCGCCGGAGAAGTACGAGCTGGTTGATGCCGCATCCGCTGAGGTGAAGGATATCGAAACCCAGTACGCGTCCGGTCTGCTGACCCAGGGCGAGAAGTACAACAAGGTTATCGACATCTGGTCACGTGCCAACGATAAAGTTTCCAAAGCCATGATGGAGCGTCTGGCGAAGGAGCAGGTTATCGGGCCTGACGGACAACCGGTGAAGGGCGAGGACGGCGAATACCTGATGCAGGAGTCGTTCAACTCGGTTTACATGATGGCCGATTCCGGCGCCCGGGGTTCCGCGGCCCAGATCCGTCAGCTGGCCGGTATGCGTGGCCTTATGGCCAAGCCGGACGGCTCTATTATCGAAACGCCGATCACTGCGAACTTCCGTGAAGGTCTGAACGTACTCCAGTACTTCATCTCCACTCACGGTGCCCGTAAGGGTCTGGCGGATACCGCTCTGAAGACCGCGAACTCCGGTTACCTGACCCGTCGTCTGGTAGATGTCTCCCAGGATCTGGTCGTTACCGAGCCTGACTGTGGTACCGACGAAGGTCTGCTGATGACGCCGCACATCGAAGGTGGCGACGTTGTAGTACCGCTGGGTGACCGGGTTCTGGGTCGTGTGACCGCCCGTGATGCGTTTACTCCGACCGACAAGGATAACGCCGTTATCGAAGCCGGCACTCTGCTGGACGAGAAGGCCGTTGAAACCCTCGAGCGGGCCGGTGTGGATGAAGTCTGGGTTCGCTCTGCGATCACCTGTGAAACCCGCCACGGTATCTGCTCCAAGTGCTACGGCCGTGATCTGGCCCGTGGTCACGAGGTTAACGTCGGTGAAGCTGTGGGCGTTATCGCTGCGCAGTCCATCGGTGAGCCGGGTACCCAGCTGACTATGCGTACCTTCCACATTGGTGGTGCGGCCAGCCGGGCGTCCGCGGTGGACAATATCCAGGTCAAGCATGGCGGTACCGTCCGTCTGCACAATATGAAGTCGATCGAGAAGGCCGACGGTACTCTGGTGGTGATTTCCCGTTCCTCCGCGTTGGCCATTGCCGATGACCAGGGTCGTGAGCGTGAATGGTACAAGCTGCCATACGGTGCTGTTCTATCCGTCAAGCACGGTGATGCGGTTGAAGCGGGCGTTGTGGTTGCCAAGTGGGATCCGCACACCCACCCGATCATCGCCGAGGCTGGTGGTACCGCGAAATTCGTCAACATGGACCAGGGCATCACTGTCCGCACCCAGACCGACGAATTGACGGGCCTGTCCACCATGGAGGTCATCGACTCCAAGGAGCGTCCTGCAGCTGGTAAGGACATTCGTCCTGCGATCCAGCTCATTGATGAGAAGGGTGAAGAAGTGGAGCTGCCAGGTGGCGGTACTGCGATCTTCTTCCTGCCGGCAAACGCTCTGGTCACCATGGCCAACGGTGCGCGGATCGAACTGGGTGACGTGGTAGCACGGATCCCGCAGGAAAGCTCCAAGACCCGGGATATCACCGGTGGTCTGCCGCGGGTTGCCGACCTGTTCGAGGCCCGTCGTCCGAAGGAATCCTCCATCCTGGCTGAAATCAGCGGTATGGTCTCGTTCGGCAAGGAAACCAAGGGCAAAAAGCGTCTGGTTATCACACCGAAGGATGGGGATGCTTACGAAGTTCTGATTCCGAAGCACCGTCAGCTCAACGTCTTCGAAGGCGAGACCGTTGAGAAGGGTGAGGTAATCTCGGACGGTCCGTCCAACCCGCACGATATTCTGCGTCTGCTGGGTGTGGTTGAACTGGCCAAGTACATCACCAACGAAATCCAGGACGTTTACCGGCTGCAGGGTGTTGTCATCAACGATAAGCACATTGAGGTTATCGTTCGTCAGATGCTGCGGAAGGTGGAAATCACCGATCCCGGCGATACCACTCTGCTCTCCGGCGACCAGGTGGAAATCACCCAGGTGCTGGAAGAAAACGAGAAGGCCGATGCCGCCGACAAAGAGCCTGCACGGTTCGAGCGTCTGCTGCTGGGTATCACCAAGGCTTCCCTGGCCACCGAGTCGTTCATTTCTGCGGCTTCGTTCCAGGAAACTACCCGGGTACTCACCGAAGGTGCGGTTACCGGTAAGCGTGATTACCTGCGCGGCCTGAAGGAAAACGTTGTGGTTGGTCGACTGATTCCGGCCGGTACCGGTCTGGCATACCACAACGAGCGTCGTCGCAAGCGTGACCTGGAAGAGCAGGGCGTAACCGCGGCCGACGTGGAAGAAGCTCTGAGTGCCGAGCTCAACCGCGAAAGCTGAGTTGGGACGACGCGCCGCCTCCGGGTAGTTACCTACCCGAGAGGTGGTCAAAAAGAGACCAGTCATCTTGACTGTCCGGGGGCGCAGGCTTACACTTGCGTCCCTTAAATTTTACCCCCTGCACAGGGGGTAAGTTTCATTGATATGGTTTTTTGGAGTTTGCTTACATGGCAACGATTAATCAGTTGGTGCGTAAGCCTCGTAAGCGCAAGGTAGCCAAGAGCGATGTTCCTGCTCTCCAGGCCTGCCCTCAGCGCCGTGGTGTGTGCACTCGTGTGTATACCACAACGCCGAAGAAGCCGAACTCAGCACTGCGTAAAGTGTGCCGTGTTCGTCTGACCAACGGCTACGAGGTTTCCTCATACATTGGTGGTGAAGGTCACAACCTTCAGGAGCACAGTGTTGTGCTTATCCGTGGCGGTCGAGTAAAAGACCTTCCGGGTGTGCGCTATCACACTGTTCGCGGAACGCTGGACACCCAGGGTGTACAGAACCGTAAGCAGGGCCGCTCCAAGTACGGTGCAAAACGACCCAAGTCCTGATGTCCCGAGCGGGTGTCTTTTATCGTTGCTTGTCAGAACGGTAAGAGTAAGGCTGAGTAGCATTTGCTATCTCAGGGGTTCCTGAAGACCTTTTAGATATATAAGGGCTTATCGATGCCTAGAAGAAGAGTTGCAGCTAAACGGGAAATTATCCCGGATCCGAAATTCGGCAGTGCACGTCTTGCCAAGTTCATCAACCACGTGATGGAAAGTGGCAAGAAGTCTACCGCAGAGCGCATTGTTTACGGCGCTCTGGATATTGTTGCCGAGAAATCCAAAGAAGAGCCGATCGACATGTTCGAGAAGGCCCTGGAGAACATCCAGCCGATGGTTGAGGTTAAGTCCCGTCGTGTGGGTGGTGCTACTTACCAGGTGCCTGTCGAAGTACGGCCTTCCCGTCAGAACGCGCTGGCAATGCGCTGGCTCGTAGAATATTCACGGAAGCGCGGTGAGAAGTCCATGGCTCAGCGTCTGGCTGGTGAAATCCTGGACGCCGCTGACAGCAAAGGCTCCGCTGTTAAGAAGCGTGAAGATGTTCACCGCATGGCAGAAGCCAACAAGGCGTTCTCTCACTTCCGTTTCTAATCAGCCGAGGTTTATACAGTGGCACGCAAGACTCCTATCAAGCGTTACAGAAACATTGGTATTTGTGCGCACGTTGATGCGGGCAAAACCACGACCACCGAGCGGGTGCTGTTCTACACAGGTATCTCCCACAAGATCGGTGAAGTTCATGATGGTGCAGCTACCATGGACTGGATGGAGCAGGAGCAGGAGCGTGGTATTACCATCACCTCTGCTGCGACTACGACATTCTGGCAGGGTATGGACAAGCAGTACCCGGAGCACCGGATCAACATCATCGACACCCCGGGGCACGTTGACTTCACTATCGAAGTAGAGCGCTCCCTGCGCGTACTCGACGGTGCGGTTGTCGTGTTCTGTGGTTCCTCCGGTGTTGAGCCGCAGTCCGAGACTGTATGGCGTCAGGCCAACAAGTACGAAGTTCCCCGCATGGTGTTCGTCAACAAGATGGACCGTGCCGGTGCAAACTTCCTGCGCGTCGTCGAGCAGATCAAAAAGCGTCTCGGTGCGAACTGCGTTCCCATCCAGTTGCCGATCGGTGCTGAAGACAACTTCGCCGGTATCGTTGACCTGATCCGGAACAAGGCTATCTACTGGAACGAAGCTGACTCTGGCGCAACTTACGAGCAGAAAGACGTTCCCGCGGAAATGGAAGACGAAGTCGCCATGTACCGCGAGCAGATGGTTGAAGCTGCTGCAGAAGCCGACGAAGAGTTGATGGAAAAGTACCTCGAAGAGGGTGAGCTCTCCATCGACGATATCAAGAAGGGTCTGCGTATGCGTACCCTGGCGAACGAGATCGTTGTTGCTACCTGTGGTTCTGCGTTCAAGAACAAGGGTGTCCAGGCGGTTCTGGATTCCGTTATTGAGTTCCTGCCGGCGCCGGACGAAGTCAAGGCCATCCGTGGTGAAGTTGACGAAGACGGTACCGAGGAGCTTCGTGAGGCGGATGATGATGCGCCGTTCGCGGCACTGGCGTTCAAGATCGCCACAGACCCGTTTGTGGGCACGCTGACCTTCTTCCGGGTTTACTCCGGTAAGCTTGAGTCCGGTAATGCCGTTTACAACTCGGTCAAAGGCAAGAAAGAGCGCGTCGGTCGTATGGTTCAGATGCACTCCAAGGATCGCCAGGAAATCAAAGAAGTACTGGCGGGCGACATCGCTGCTGCGATCGGCCTGAAGAGCGTGACCACCGGTGACACCCTGTGCGACGAGAATCACAAGATCATTCTCGAGCGCATGGAATTCCCGGAGCCGGTAATCTCCGTTGCTGTTGAGCCGAAGTCCAAGGCGGACCAGGAAAAGATGGGCGTTGCCCTGGGTAAACTGGCTCAGGAAGATCCGTCGTTCCGCGTTCGTACCGACGAAGAATCCGGTCAGACCATCATCTCTGGCATGGGTGAGCTTCACCTGGACATCATCGTTGACCGTATGCGTCGCGAGTTCAAGGTAGAGGCGAACATCGGCAAGCCGCAGGTGGCCTACCGTGAGCGCATTCGCAAGTCGGTAGACGTCGAAGGCAAATTCGTGCGTCAGTCTGGTGGTCGTGGTCAGTATGGTCACGTCAAGATCAAGCTTGAGCCGTTGCCGCTGGATGATGAAGATGGTGAAAACTTTATCTTCGTGAATGAGATTGTTGGTGGTGTTGTTCCCAAGGAATACATCCCGGCAGTTCAGCAGGGTATTGAAGAGCAGATGCAGAACGGCTGTCTGGCCGGTTATCCGCTGCTGCGTATCAAGGCAACCCTGTACGACGGTTCCTACCACGACGTCGACTCGAACGAGATGGCCTTCAAGGTCGCTGGTTCCATGGCAATGAAGAAGGGTGCCCTCGAGGCGAACCCGGCACTGCTCGAGCCGATCATGCGTGTTGAAGTTGTGACGCCGGAAGATTACATGGGTGATGTTGTAGGCGACCTGAACCGTCGTCGCGGCGTTATCCAGGGCATGGACGAAGGTCCTGCCGGTAAGGTCATCCGTGCAGAGGTTCCGTTGTCGGAAATGTTCGGTTACGCCACCGACCTGCGTTCTGCAACGCAAGGCCGGGCGTCCTATGCGATGGAGTTCTCTGGTTATTCAGAGGCACCTTCGAACATTGCCGAAGCGATCATTAAAAAGGGTTGATCCCCAGGACTTAAGAAACAGGAAGAGGTGTAACCGTGTCTAAATCTAAATTTGAGCGTAATAAGCCGCACTTGAACGTAGGCACCATTGGTCACGTTGACCATGGTAAAACCACTTTGACTGCTGCCCTGACCCGTGTATGTCACGAAGTTTGGGGTACAGGCTCTGCGAGTGCCTTCGACCAGATCGATAACGCA
>NZ_JBSXOI010000022.1:0-9132 GCF_056859395.1 Marinobacter sp. L-80 | reverse complement strand
CTACAAACCGCCACGGGGAATGCCTCGACTCTGGCCGGCAAGTCCACGCTTTGTCGAATGGAGCAGGCGATGGATCGGCAAACCATTGTCAAAGCGCATGAGTTGCTCTGGCACCACTTTATCGAGCAGCATGAGAAGCCGCCCAAGGAAATCGTGCTGGATTTTGACGGCACCGATATTCCGGTGCATGGGGATCAGCCGGGTAAGTTCTTTAACCGGTATTACGACCATCACTGCTACTTCCCGCTTTACGTCTTCTGCGGTAGGCACTTGCTGGTGAGCTATCTGCGCACCAGCAATCGAGGTGATGCCCGGCACAGCTGGGCCATTCTGGCGCTGCTGGTGCGATTTATTCGCCAGTATTGGCCACAGACCCGGATCGTGTTCCGGGGCGACTCCCACTTCAGCAAGCCCCGACTGCTGGCCTGGTGCGATCGCAACCAGGTGGATTACATCGTAGGCATGGCCCGCAACCAGCGGCTGGAGGCGCTTGCCGCCCCAGCCATGGACAAAGTCCGGACCTACTACGAGGCTCATGGCCATAAGCTCGCCAGCACCTTCCGCTTCCGCTACAAAGCCCGAAGCTGGCATAAGCCACGCTGGGTGGTTGCGCGCCTGG
Source organism: Marinobacter sp. L-80 (assembly GCF_056859395.1). NCBI lineage: Bacteria > Pseudomonadati > Pseudomonadota > Gammaproteobacteria > Pseudomonadales > Marinobacteraceae > Marinobacter > Marinobacter sp. L-80. Next base: position 8,513 of record NZ_JBSXOI010000022.1, on the reverse strand, counting down.
AATATGGCCCTCAAGGCCCGAACCCCCGGTTCGTTATCAGCTCCCGCTACGATGACGGATTCAAGCTCTACTACGAACAGTATTGCGCACGGGGTGATATGGAGAACCGGATCAAGGATCAACAACTGGATCTGTTTGCCGGTCGCACCTCCAGCACACACTGGTGGACCAACCAGTGGCGGCTGATCTTATCCGGCTTCGCCTACACCCTGTTCGAGCGTTTGCGGGTGCATCTGAAAAACACGCCCTTCGAACGTATGAGTGCCGGCACCTTGCGCTTGAAGCTGATCAAGGTTGGCGCAGTCATCATCCGCAACACCCGCCGAATACGGGTGTTGATGAGTGATAGCTATCCACACAAGAACGATCTCTCAGCACTGGTTCAGCGCTTGGTGCCCCAGTAGATAATCGGGCTCCCCCGGCCCGATACCAATGGGGGAAAGGGGGAGTTGTGCCTGAATGCCGGAAACTGGCTAAATAATCGCCAACTTCGACCATGACCACTCGGATCTGGCACTACCAGGCTTGGTCTGCGAAGGTTGTTGGAGCACTATGAGAAATCCGGGCTAACGCCGATCAAAGCGCGGCGAAAAAAGTTCAGATCCAACGCATCGTCAGAGGACGCTTTGGCGGCCGGCCATTTCTCGACAATCGCTTGAATCTCCCCCTGGCCCACAAAGCGCTACCCCCCTTCATCTAATAGGTAGCGGAGGATTTCTGGGTGGGGACTCCTGTGGCCAAAGCGTACGTGGTTATAGCTGCTTTTAAAGGGTTTGGAGTAGAACTTAACTTCCTTCGCTTGCTCTGGCTATTGCTATTGCAGTCACACTTTGGCCGATCAGAGCCGCACTAAAAACGCATACTTGATAGACGACTCTATCTATCTTATTGAATTCTCCACCTCGGTCAGGGGTTCACTAAATTCGTAAATCACTTCATTGCGCTCTGCTCCGGTCTACCCGAGCGATCTCGGAGCCCACACCTCCACCTAGCGATCGGAACAACTCAATCTCGGCGGATAGCTGATTGAAGCGGTCAGACAGAAGCTGTTGTCGGGCCAAAAAATGCTCACGCTGGGCATCAAGAACGGCAAGGTAACTGGTTATACCGGCATCGTAGCGGTTCTGGGCCAGTTGATAGTACTCATCCAAAGTGTCAACCAACGCCTGTTGCGCGTTCAATTGGTCCCGAAGGGTGTCGCGGGCGGCTAAGCTGTCGGCCACCTCACGAAACGCCTGCTGAATAGCGCGATTGTATTCGGCGAGGCGAATCTTTTTGGTAGTCTCGGAAACCTCCAGGTTGGCCTTGTTTCGTCCGCCCGTAAAAATTGGCAGATTGATTCGCGGCTCAAACAACCAGCTACCACTGCCGCCGCCAAACAGCTCATTGAGCTCGCTACTGGCGGTGCCGGCACTCGCCGTCAGGGTAATGCTGGGAAAAAACGCGGCCCGAGCTGCTCCAATGTCTGCATAGGCGGCTTTTAACCTATGCTCCGCTTCCAGAATATCTGGTCGGCGTTTCAGTAAGTCGGACGACAATCCCGCACCCAATGGCGCAATGTTCAACGGCGGCGATTCCGGCAATGAACTGGTCATACCTTCCGGCAAGTTGTGGCCTGAGAAAAAGGCCAGCGCGTTAACCGCCTGCCGGGCAAGTCTGTCGAACTGCGCAACCTGGGTTCGTGCCTGGTGCACGAGCGTCTCCGCCTGAGTAAGTTCCAGTGCCGATGCCACATCGCTGTCATATCGACGTTGAATCAAGGCTAGGTTCTGTTCAAAGCTTCGCTGCGTCGCCCGGGCAAGTGCCAACTGTTTGCGGTTGGTGCGCCAGGAGAAATAGGTATTGGCAACCTCACTAATCAGCGATGTCTGAAAGCTGCGTTTCGCCTGTGCAGTGGCCAGGTAATTCTCAAGCGCCGCCGCCGAGAGATTACGGGTCTTTGCAAAAAAGTCGATCTCATAACTGGTCAGACCTACGCTGGCGTCATACCGCTCTGAAATTTCATCGGAACCTGAAACTGAGAGATTGCCGGGAACCCGCTGCCGGGCAGCTCCAACCCCGATCGACAAACCTGGATAGAGCGCGGAACGCTCGATCTGATACCTGGCTCTCAGAACCTCCACATTCAGCGCGGCAACTCGCATATCCTGATTGTTCTCCAAGGAGACCGAAATCAACGCCTGCAATGCAGGCTCAGGGAAAAACGCCTGCCAACTGAGGTCCAGGTTATGTAGCTCCTCGTTCAGGTTTGACTCGCTATCGTCCCAATGCGCCGGAACTGGCGGTTCCGGCTGCTGGTATTGAGGCGTCAGCGAACACCCTGCAAGCAAGACCGAACTCACGAACGCCAGTACTAGTCGGTTGGTGACGATCATCATACTGCCTCCTTGATCGATTCGGTCTTTTTCCATCGTGCGGCAAGGCCGGCAACCACAACGTAGAATAGGGGGACGAAAAAGATGGCGAGGAGCGTCGCAGCCAGGGTGCCACCGACCACCGCGGTGCCGATGGCATGCTGGCTGGCGCTGGAGGCACCACTGGCGATGGCCATGGGCAGTACCCCGAAGATGAACGCCAGCGAGGTCATGATGATAGGACGCAGGCGCAGGCGGGCGGCCTCGGCTGTGGCCTGCAGCAGCGGCTTGCCTTCCTGCTCATAAAGCTGTCGGGCAAATTCCACGATCAGAATGGCGTTCTTGGCGGCCAGTCCCATGGTGGTCAGCATACCCACCTGGAAGAACACATCGTTGGACAGCCCTCTGGCCATGGTGGCCAGGACCGCGCCAAGCACGCCCAGTGGCACCAGCATGATCACCGCAAACGGAATCGACCAGCTTTCGTATAGGGCTGCCAGGCACAGGAACACCACCAGGATCGACAGCAGATACAGCATCATCGCCTGGTTGCCGGCCTGTTTTTCCTCGAACGACAGGCCGGTGTATTCCAGGCCCAGGCCCTGGGGCAGGTCGGCGGCAATGCGTTCCAGTGCGGCCATGGCATCACCGGTACTGTAACCGTTAGCCGGAGCACCCTGGATTTGTGTAGCGGGTATGCCCTGATACCGCTGCAGGCGTGGCGAACCATACACCCACTCGCCGGTGGCAAAGGCGGCAAAGGGCACCATCTCACCCTGGGCGTTGCGCACAAACCATTTGTCGAAGTCTTCCGGTGCCAGTCGTGAATCCGGTTTGCCCTGCACATAGACTTTCTTCACCCGGCCGTTGTGCAGGAAGTCGTTCACATAGCTTGAACCCCAGGCGGCAGACATGGTGGCATTGATGTCGGCAATGGACACCTGCAACAGCCGGGCTTTTTCGTCATCGATAATCACCTGGTATTGGGGCTCGTCCGGCAGGCCGTTGTGGCGCACCATGTTCAGCTCCGGCGCGGCATTGGCTCTGCTGATAAACTCATTGGTGGCGGCCATCAGGGCGTGGTGGCCGATAGCTCCGTTGTCTTTCAGGTAGAGGTCAAAGCCGGTGGCGTTGCCGAGCTCCAGAATGGCCGGTGGCACAATCGGGAACACGATGGCGTCTTTGATCTGGGCGAACCTTGCCCCGGAGCGACCCGCGAGGGCGAACACGCTCTGGGCAAAGCTTTCCCGGTCAGCAAAGGGCTTCAGGTCCACGAACAGAATACCGGAGTTCTGGCCACGGCCGGCGAAGTTGAAGCCCCGCACAGACATCACGCTCTTGACCACCTCGGACTCTTCTTCCAGCAAATAATTTCCAGCTTCTGCCAGTACGGCTTCGGTGCGCTCGCCCGTGGCATTGGTGGGCAGCTGCACCATCACAATCATCACGCCCTGATCTTCGTCCGGCAGGAACGCGGTGGGCAGGCCCTTGAACAGGAAGCCCACAGCCACGACCAGCAACAGGTACACGCCCATGAAGCGGCCCTTACGTTTGATCAGGTAACTGACGCCTGATTTGTAGCAGTCTGCGCTGCGGTCAAAGGTGCGGTTAAACCAGCCGAAAAAGCCTTTCCTGACGTGCTGGTCGCCGGGTTTCAGCAAGGTGGCACACAAGGCCGGGGTGAAAATAAACGCCACCAGTACCGAGAACGACATTGCCGAGATGATGGTGACCGAGAACTGCCGGTAGATCACCCCGGTGGCGCCGCCAAAAAAGGCCATGGGCAGGAACACCGCCGAAATCACCAGGCCGATGCCCAGCAGTGCGCCGGAGATCTGGTCCATGGATTTCTTGGCGGCTTCCTTGGGCGACAGCCCCTCTTCTTCCATCAGTCGCTCGACGTTTTCCACCACTACGATGGCGTCGTCCACCAGCAAACCGATGGCCAGGACCATGGCAAACATGGTCATCACGTTGACGGTGAAGCCAAAGGCGTACAGTACGCCAAAGGTAGCCAGCAGAACCACCGGCACCGCCAGTGTGGGAATGATGGTGGCGCGCCAGCTTTGCAGGAACAGGAACATCACCAGGAACACCAGCACCACGGCTTCGATCAGCGTCATGGCGACGGTCTCGATAGACGCCGACACGACCGGTGTGGTGTCGTAGGGGAAGACGATCTCTACGCCTTCAGGCAGAAAGCGTTCCAGTTCTGCCAGGGTTTCTTTTACCCGGCCAGCGGTTTCCAGCTGGTTGGCGCCGGTGGCCAGGCGCAGGGCCATACCGGCTGCCGGCGCGCCGTTGTATTTACCGGTGATGGCGTAGTTCTCGTTGCCCAGGTTCACCTCGGCGACCTCGGCCAGGCGCACCTGGGAGCCGTCCGGGTTCACTTTCAGCAGGATGTTTTCGAATTCTTCGGCGGTCTTCATGCGCTGCTTGCCGATAACGGTGGCCTGCAGCTGCACGCCTTCTGCGGTGGGCAGGCCACCGAGCTGGCCGGCAGAGACCTGCACGTTCTGGGCGCGCACCGAATTGATCACGTCCTGCGGGGTCAGCTGGTAGCTGTTGAGTTTTTCCGGGTCGAGCCACAGGCGCATGGCGTACTGGGAGCCGAACAGCAGAAAGTCACCGACGCCCTGGGTTCGCGCAACCGGGTCCTGGATATTGGACACGATGTAATCGGCCAGGTCGCCCTGGGTGTACTTGCCATCAGGGCTGGTCAGCGCAAATACGGTGAAGAAGTTCACCTTGTACTTAGACACCCGGATGCCTTGACGCTGCACTTCTTCGGGCAGCAGCGGGTTGGCCAGCTGCAGTTTGTTTTGCACCTGCACCTGGGCGATGTCCGGGTCGGTGCCCTGTTCGAAGGTGGCAATGATGGTCATGCTGCCATCCGAGTTGCTCTCGGAGGAGATGTAGCGCAAGCCGTCCAGGCCGTTGAGCTGTTGCTCGATCACCTGGACCACCGTGTCCTGCACGGTCTGGGCGGAAGCGCCGGGGTAATTCACCGACAAGGCAATCGCCGGCGGGGCGACATCCGGAAACTGGTTAACGGCGAGGTTCTTTACTGCCAGTCCGCCGCCGAGCATCAGCATCAGGGCGACGACCCAGGCAAATATGGGGCGTTCGATAAAAAATCGGGGCATGTCCGGAGCTCCTTATTCGGCCTGGGTTGCGAATTCGGTTTTCAGGTCGACATTGGCTGCCGGTGCCGGCTGCACGGGAATGCCCGGCGCCAGGCGCTGAACGCCCTCGGTCACCACCTGTTCACCGGCCTGCAGCCCCTTTTGCACCAGCCAGGCGTTGCCCACGGTGCGCTCGGTTTCAATCTGGCGGACGCTTACCGTGTTGTCCTCGGCCAGCACCCAGACGGTTGGTACGCCGCGGGTATCGCGTGACACCGCTTGCTGGGGCACCAGGATGGCGTTCGGGCGGGTGCCTTCTTCCACCAGCGCGCGCACAAACATACCCGGCAGCAGCTTGCCATCCGGATTCGGGAACTCAGCCCGCAGGGTGACCGAGCCGGTGCCCTCATCGACCACCACTTCGGAGAACTTCAGCAAACCGGTGTGCGGATAGTCCTGGCCGTTCTCCAGCACCAGCGAGACTTCAACCACGTCGTTCTCATCGGCTTCAATCAGCCCGGCTTCGATAGCGCTCTGCAGGTCCAGAAGGCGGGTGACCGGTTGCACGATGTCCACGTAGATCGGGTCCAGTTGGGTGATGGTGGCCATTTCCTGCTGCTGGCCGCTGGTCACCAGGGCGCCTTCGCTGACTCGCGAACGGCTGATCTTGCCGGTGATCGGGGCTTTCACCCGGGTGTAGTTCATATTGATACTGGCGGCTTCGTATTCCGCCTCGGCGCTGCGCAGGGCTGCCAAGGCGTCGTCATACTGCTGTTGGCTGATGGAACGGGTGCCCACCAGGTTTTCGTAGCGCTTGGCCAGGTTGCGGGCATTGGTCAGGCTGGCATTGGCCCGGGCCAGGGCGGCCCGGTAGGGAGCGTCATCGATCTGGTACAGCACTGACCCCTCATCCACTACGCTGCCTTCAACGAACAGTCGCTCTTCAATAATGCCATTCACCTGTGGGCGAACCTCGGCAGTCCGCCAGGCCCGAGTTCTGCCTGGCAACTCTGATTCCAACTGCAGGGGCTTCTCAGCAACCTCGTACACACCGACTTCTGGGGGCGGACGCTGACTTTGGGCCACCGGATCCGGTTTGCTGCACCCGGCCAGGAAGCTGATAGTGACCAGCAGCGGCAAGAACAGCCAGGCGCGGCGGAAATGGAAAGGGGAGTCTGTCATCTTATATCTCCGTAGTTATCAGACGCTGTATCGCATTGCGATATAGTACCCGAATAGTGATACAGCAATAATATCGGAAAGTACTGCGCATAGGAATGCACTGTTTCGGTTGACATACTCCGGGCTGGGGGACTTAATGTCGGCAAACCACAGACTCGAGGAAAATCGTCCTGATGAGTAGAGCTTCGGGGCAAGCCTCCAATTCAGAGCACCGATCCGGAATACAGGTCATTGCACGGGCAGCGGAAATCATGAGGGTTTTGGGTAACCACCCCGAGGGGCTTAGCCTGGGGGAACTGGCCAATACGGTGAGACTGCCGCGATCCACTGTGCAACGTATCATCGGCGCACTCGAAACGGAGGGGTTTGCCGAACATGGTGTTTCCGGAACCGGTTATCGGCTTGGCCCGGAATTGGGTCGCCTTCTCTACCACACGCGCATCGATGTGCTTTCGGTCGCTCGACCTTTTCTTGAGGAACTCTCATCAAGTCTCCAGGAAACCGTCGTGTTCTGCGTGGGGGAACGAGACAGCGTTCTGGTTATTGATCGTATTGTTGCCGAACGAGAGCTAAGGGTCGTACCACAGATGGGGACCATCCGCGTCCCATTTCATTCAACCGCTCCTGGCAAGGCGTTGCTCGCCAATATGGAGGAAAAAGCGGTGGTCCGCTTACTAGACCTGGCTGAACAGCAAGGCACCCTATCGCCCTCGGCCCGACAACCGCTACTGGAAGAACTCGAGCAGGTCCGCGTGACCGGGATTGCCGAAGATCTGGAGACTTACCGGGAAGGTGTCGCCGCCTACGCTACCGAGCTGGATACCTACCTTGGCCACTTCGCGATCACCGTTGTTGTTCCGGCGCCTCGGGCTCAGAAGCACAGGCAAGATTACTTGCGAGCGCTCATGGACGCAAAGGCAGCAGTGGAGTCAAAGCTAGGCATTACGGGCTGAGCGCATCGACAATTGCAGGAGAGACTAATAAACCCAAGTCAGAGGCAGCGTTTCTTAGCTGGAACCGTTCTTATAAGTGTCTTGCTTTGGTCGCAAAGCGAACGTTCAGATTTCGGAATAACGCTTGCAGCATGCGCGCCTACGGAATGAAGCCGAAGGCGCAATGTAGTAGGCGTCGCCGTGCCTGCATTGGTTATACGGACTTCGCCACCAACATATCGGTAGCACCTTTCTGAAAGCGGTAGCTGGCAGGCTGCAAAGAAACATCAATTCCATCGGCGGATAATGCCGACATGACCTGATCCAAATGCATCGAGGCCTCACCGTTCAGCGACACAACAGGAAAGACGCGAACCTCAGATGCAACTCTGCATAGCTCCCGCATTGATTCCAAGTGAGCCGCCCCATCTACATGCTCACTGTAGAGAAAAAGATAGTGGGAGCAGAGTGCCAAATCGAATTGAGAGTCAGAAAACGGCAACGAAGGTAACGATGCTGATACATACCGCCCTTGCCGGCAACCCGCATCAAAGTCGGACAGGAACCTCGACATAGCCTTCATCCGAACTTCGCCAAGCTGCTCGACGCTACTCAGTGACTCCCAGATATAGTTGTCTGCGTCCTGCCGCATTTTAGCCATTATTTCCGGGTACACGTCGTCTATCCGGCGGCGTATTTCGTCAGCCTGGAACTGGTATACCGGATCACAAGACGTGACTTGGCACCCACGGTCGGTTGCCTCTACATTGAAGCTCGCGGGGCCATCACCACAACCAAGGATTCGCTTGCTCAGGTCGCCCTCGGATAATCCGAACATAGCCTGATATTCTTCAAAAGACCGGCCCCATGGGACTACGTTGGTTAACTCCAAACCTGACTCTCCTTAGTCTGTATAACGC
>NZ_JBSXOI010000021.1:0-2255 GCF_056859395.1 Marinobacter sp. L-80 | reverse complement strand
TAACCTTGATCCAGCACCAAGCTGGCTGCTTCCTGTTTGAACTCAGGAGAAAAAGAACGTCGCTTTCTGGTCATCAGACACCTCGTTTATGGTGGCGATATTACCACCTACGTTGGTGTCCGGAATCATTGAACCACTACATTTCATCATTGATGCATCCATGCCGCCAAACTTCGAGCCCCATTGATAGATCAGCGCCGTACTGACATTGTGCTCCCTTGCCAGCTCAGACACCGGAACGCCGGCTTCGTACTGCTTCAGGATCGCCATGATCTGGCTGTCGGTGAATCGAGACTTCTTCGTCTGTCGCTCCTTTTGCGATCATTGTAAAAGTCTCTACTCAAAACCTCGATTATTTTATGGGGGGATTACCGAACGCCGCGCTTTGTACCGTGGCATTTTTACCAGTGTCGGCGAACTTAAGAAGGCGATTCGTCGCTTTATCCAAACTCATAATGAGAAACTGGCAAAGCCGTTCCGCTGGCACAAGAGTGCAGAATCGATTATGACTTCAGTGACGCGAGCAAAGCTGAGTGTTATTGATAATAAATAAACGGATTACCCAGACGGGACACTAGAGGGTTTAGAGCTTCAACACGTGGAATCAGTATTTTCAAGCTCTGAAATGATGGACTCGGTGTGTATCAACTTGTATGTCCCCATGGAGGGAAGCCCAAACCAACTGACTCAACAAGGTTGAGACATCAGCTAAGCGTGCGATCCGCTTGTACACAACATTTTCACGTTGATGGTTGATCAAGGCCGAGCCGTCAGTATCTTACCACCCGAGCATCCAGGTAATCCCTGGCTAGTTTAGGGGCGACCCCATGTAAAGGGTGCCGTTTGATACAGGAGCTTAAACAGGAAGTGTAAACAAAATACCCACCTAACAGGCCCTTGTTTAGACTTTTCAGTGAAAAAGAATAATGTAAGACAGAAAAGCCCCACATACACTGCATTTTTAAAGGAGTTTATCCGCTAACTCACCCATTTACATTTGCGGCGAGTACAGAGAACAGTACGATGGAATCATGAAACGGATAAAGACGTAGATCCCGTTGTGTCTTGAAGCCGATTGTTCGCACAAAAGCCAACGATAATTCTGTGTCACCCAGAGCTGACTAGCCAAAACGAGGACCGAGCTGTGGCGAAAGGCTCCTCTCCAACAGTGCTCTACCGCACCGGCTACTCGGCTAAAAGAGCACGCTTCGGTCGCAAAGCGAACATACGGATGGTGGAATAACAACGCGCTAAACGGCGCGAAAGAAGTGAGCGTCCGAGGCCACGTATTTTGTGGCCGATTTTGAGCGCCTTGTTAGCATTCTGCTTACCATAGGTACATACTTGACTTCTTATTGAGAATCTTCAGCTCGAACGATTCTGCACATGCGCCGCCTGCTAAGCCGTAGCAGACATGCAAAGGCAATAGGTGCTCTTCTCGAGGGTGGCAAAACCGAGCACCCGGCGCTTTTACCCATTCACACAGTCTTTGTTTTCTTTCTTCTTCAGAGATATTTGTGTTTGAACAAGTATCCAATAACCAAGACTCAAACGCTTCATTCAAATCTTTTGACTCCGTAGTTTCTGGAGCAAAAAAGGCCTTCATATTGTGAAAAGAAAATCCTGACCCTATCAAAAGTAAATCTTCATAGTCTAAGCCCTGTAGCGCCTGACCAATACTAATATGCTCGGCAGGACTTAAGTTATTAAGAAGCGACAACTGAATACAAGGAATATCAGCATCTGGGTACATTATTTTTAGCGGTATGAACAAACCGTGATCAAAGCCCCTTTGTTTATCGAGATTGCAAGCAATGCCAACACGCTCTAGCTTTTCGTGGATTTTATTTGCAAGCAATGCCTCGCCCTTGCAGGGATAGGTAATACTGTAAGATTCTTCTGGAAATCCATAATAATCATATATAAGCGATGGGCTCTCGCCAGCAGTAATTGTTGGCAATTCCTCTTCCCAATGTGCACTCACAACCACAATGGCCGATGGTTTACGTAATAAAGATGTTATGCTTTTTAAGCAATCAACCATTTCTGTATGCCCAGCATCGCCCAAAAGAGGCATTGGCCCGCCGCCATGCGACAAGAACAATATTTGAGGTTTAGGGAGACTCTGAATAAGTCCCCAAAATCAGCGATAATACGGCCATCATCAACCGCATAGGATTCGTTGCCACCATGGATCAGATCACCTTCTCCGAAGCCGAGTACCAGACCAAGAAGCGCAAAACGCGTCGTGAGAT
>NZ_JBSXOI010000020.1:0-8670 GCF_056859395.1 Marinobacter sp. L-80 | reverse complement strand
CACCTGATCCCATCCCGAACTCAGAAGTGAAACAGACCAGCGCCGATGGTAGTGTGGCGTTGCCCATGTGAGAGTAGGTCATCGTCAGGCTCCTAATACCAAAAACCCCAGCATCCTCGATGCTGGGGTTTTTTATTGCCTGAAATTTGGCAAATGCCAAAACCATGACGCTGCGCACAGTGACAACATGTAACCGAGGTTACACTTCTGTAAAAGAACTGGCTAAAACAACATCAAAAATCCAAGCCAGCCTCAGAGACGCTCATCAGTCATCTTTAAATCAGCCGCCAATAACAAGAAGCGGCCGCGGTGAGATGTGACTATGAGTAAACCATTTTATTCGCTTCTCCTCCTGCCTTTACTGGCCTCGGGGGTCAACGCCGAACTGCGCCCGATTTCAGATCGACAGATGTCTGAAGTCACAGGGCAGGCCTTTGTATCGGTTGACCGCCAGTACCATCCTGATGCCAACGACAACACCGCCTATACCCGGGTCAATCTCGGAATGGACATTGAAATCCAGACCAATGTGGATGTGCTGAAAATGGGCCGTTACGACCGGGAAGGTGAGAAACCGGGCACTTCGGATGTCTATATTGAAGATTTTGCCCTTGGTTACATTAACAATCAGGCTTACTTTGACGCCAATCCCAAAGCTCCGAGACAGCGAAAGCCCGATGGCAGTGCCTATGCAGAGGGGGAAATCGTTCCTTTTTTGATCCAGAATCCGTTTCTGGAGTTTGCCTTCGATGAACAAACTGAAGAGGTGGTCGGCTTCCGACTGGGTTTCGGTGAATCCATGGGTGTCCTGTCCGGCAAGATTGAAACGCTGACTGGCAATGTGAACGTGGACATCATTGACCGCGGTGAAGGGCTGAGCCAGGCCAGCTCAAGCGGTAACCTTTTTGACCAAATCATCGTGCTCCTCACCCCTCTACTCGAAGGCGGTAGTCCATTATCCACCAAGGCAGAGCTGGTTTACGGTGCGGAGGGCGATCCAAACATTGGCTCCCTGGACCCGGTAAGAGCGGAATACATCGGTATTCCGGATGGCGAACGGTTCATTCTCGAAGGCGCAAGCGGCTTTACCCGCTGGTCGGTAAAGAATCTGATCGGCTGGGGGTCGAGTTCCCGAATCGAGGTTCCGGATTGTTCCTTTTTCAGCTGTTCAGGCGGTGACATTTATGTTTACGCGGAGGACTGCCTGGTCCTTGGAATAGATTCCTGTTTCGACCTGGATATCTATAACAGCTTCCCGGTAGGAGAGGTTGGTGAGGTCAATGGCGAGCGACGTATCACCGGGCCGGCCGACGGTGCTTTTATCTCATTCCAGACCAAAGATCTTGATTGGCTGAAGGATGTAAAGAAAACAGACTTCACGCCCGAAGATTTTATCAAGGCCACATCAGGTGCCTTCTTCAATATTCCCAACGGCGCTACTGAGGTCAATCTCAACGAGGCGCTCTATGGCACCCAGCGTTACCGCACCGAATACATCGACCGCGGCAAAGGTCTGTTCTGAGGAGCTTCGTATGAAATGGTTGAGTTTCAGTCAGCTTCCTGTTTTCGCGCGGCTCCTTCCGGTGATGGCGGCTGTTCTGGCCGCCCCAGTGCCTGTTGAGGCGGAACTTCAGGGGCTTTCGGAAACTGAAATGTCCTCGATTGATGGAGCCGGGATCGGCCTTGTACTGGAGAATTTCAAATTCTCCCATGGAACGGATGAGCCGGATGCCTTGGGAGAGCAGGCACGCATTTTCCGGATTGGCGGGATCAAAAGCACCGACGGCCGTGATGTCGATATTACGGTAAACCATCTCTACATCGCCGGGGCCAATAGCAACTACGGAGAGACCCTGGGCCCGGTCAATCTCGGGAGACTCCTGAACCCGTGGAAAATTGATGTGGTGGATGGCAATGATATTGGTATCGCTAACAAGGCGGTGCTGGAGTTCGCAGCCAGTGCCATGGTCAATAGCGACCAGGGTTATGACTGCATGGACTCCGGGGCCGGTCCTGGCAGCGGCACCTGCTCGAGTCGCCCGGCGTCCGCTGGATACATCGGGGAACGAGCGGACATCGGCATGCAGATGAACGTGGCAGTTGGTGACGACCGGTCTGCCAATATCAATATCCACGCAAAGAGTGCTGTCATCGATGGGAGCTATCTGCGCCTTTGGGGCGATAACGATCGGCGCCAGATGGTCGGCCAGTTCAAGCTGAATTTCTATTCCCCGGAACTTTCTATCAATGCCTGCGCACAGGACGGTTCTACCTGCGGATCACGAATACTGATGAGCAATTTTGCGCTCGAACTGGCGATTGGCAACCAGCTTCAACCGGTATTCTTCGACGTTGATGGCAGTGGAAACTTTGTAGTGGAGGTTGCTGCAATTCGGCGCCCTCAGCCGGGCGAGATCGGTGCCGACGGTCTCCGCGGCAGCAGTGATGCGGACGCCTGGGATTTCTACGAGTCCTACTACACGAACCCGGAGTTTCGCAGCAATCTCAAGATCGGAAATTTCAGTGTTGGCGACCGCGATTTTGGTTCGGCCCGTGTACAGGGAATGCTGATACAACACTTGAACATTAAGACCAGGGATCTGAGCCAATGAAATCCTTTCTGCGCAGAACAATACTTGCTCTCCCTGTTTTTCTGTTTTCACTCCCCAGCCTTGCCGAACTCGCCCGCCTGGGAGATGAAGCTCTCTCGCATATCTCCGGACAGGGTGGAATCTACCTGTCCGGCGACATCAGCATCAATGAAATGGGTGGCCCGGTTGAGAACAGCTATTTCGGACGCTGTGATGACGTGGACAAGAAGTGCGGTGCCCGCTTTGCCTACCGTCTGAAAGAGGACGGGGGATGGATGGTTCTTGATGATATTCGGGGCAATTTCGCGTTTGAGGGCCTGACACTGCGGGTCCGCAAAGTCGATTCCGGATTCGGTGGTGATGGCGAACTGTTCAATCGGGATGTGCTGGAGCTTGGGCTACCCAATACTGTTCGGTTCAACGACGTTCAATTCAAGATTTCTTCCAGCAGCACGGCCCGGCCCACCGACCCCGGCTTTCAGCAGACCGACATATTCTCTGTTGATATGCGAGGGGACGTTGTGATGGAAGGAAACCTGCTCGTGTTTCCGGCGGGGAATCCGTGAGATTGAAGAGGTTAACGGTTATGGGCGCGCCAGACAGAATCAAACAACTTGCCCCGATGGCCACTGGGCTGTTTTGTGTGGTCCTCGCCTTGCCGGTGGTCGCCGACATGAAAAGCCTGGACGATTCCACGCTGGCAAACATCAGTGGCCAGAGTGGTTTGTCGGTAGAGCTCGATCTTGGCCTGACGGCAGATCGACTGTCCTATGTTGATGATGGCAGCAGCATCCATCTGGACGGTTTTCGCATTGGGTCCGCCGTTGATCCTTCTGGTCAGGCATTCCACCTGATTCGCATCGATGTTGAGGAGGATGCATCCCTTAACCTCGATTACCTGGTGAAAGACCGACGGATCGAGTTCGGTGATATCCGGCTCGCCGGGGCCCCCGGTGTCAGTATGGGGGGGATCTTTTTCGATCATTCTCTGGAAGGGTATTTAAATATAAGGCAGGGCAGCTCCGTTGGCGGGGCCGGATATACCTTTGACTCCGCCTACACGATGACTGGCGGCCGTCTGGGATATCGCACCAATGGCAATGAAGTTTTTCTGGACGATATCACCATGAATGTGGAGGCACTGGGAGTAACCCTGGATGTGGTCGGCGACACTCTGGCTCTGAATGCGCCCAGAATAACCGGGGATTGGGAGGTCGGCGCGATTCGTTACAGCAGCAACCCCCTGAATCATGGCGTATCTGTCGATTCCGGCAACGGACAGCCTCTACCCAGCTATGGCAGCCTGAGTGGAAGTTACGAGCTTTCCTCCAGCACCAGCCTGACTGCCGGCGGCCGATCCGGAGAGGGCCTGCGAATCGATAATGAGACCGTTATACACTCGGCCTCTTTTCTGTACAGGGATGACGGAAAGGCCCTCGCGCTTCGAGACATCACTGGCGTCTATCGGATTAACGACCTCCGGCTCGATGTGGCGACCGACTGGCAGAATAGACCGGCCCTGGCCCTGACCCTTGGCTCCATGGATGGTGAATTCAGCATTGGCGCTATTGAGGTGGGTGGCAATGGCAAGAGTATCGGTCAGGTGAATGTCAGCTTTCTGCTTGAAGATCAGGTGTTCAACGGCCGCAGCTATTCCAATGCGATCTATCTGCAGGGGGGTGGACACCCTGACGCCGGGCCGCAGGGCTTGCGACTTGCCACTGAATGGAGTCTTCGGCTTGCTGATTTCAGCTACACCGAAGACGGCAACCGGGTGATCTTCAGTGGCCTGCAGTCCTGGGGGCAGGGCGATGTAACGGTCAATGTAACTCGCGATGGCGTCACCAACGATACCGAGTTCTTCGATGGTCTGCGGATTGGTTTCGAGGACATCAGGGCCGGCTACCGGATCAACGGTCTGCGAGTAGGAAGTGATGACGCCCCCTTGCAGGGTGGCACAGAGCTGCTGCTGGCACTGGGGTTCTATCCGGCTTACGAATTCGAGCTTGATGGCCATGTGACGCTCGGTGCAGGCGGCGCATCGGGTGAGGGGATAACCATCAATTCCGATGTCAGCATCAGGAACGGCAAGGCGGCGATTATCGCGGTGCCCTACGATGAAGGTAATGGTGAGATTCCCCAGAAGGGTCTCTGGATTACCGAACTGGATTATGACGCGCATGTGCGTGACATGACCGTTGATGTCAGCCAGGAGGGGCTTGCGGTGATCAAGGGCGAATCCTGGAGCACCATGGATATCGGCAATCTGAGAATCGGCGACAAGGAATCCGGTCAGAGTTTCGGGAGGTTCGTGATTCAGAAATACGAAACCGGCAGCAGCATGACCGTCGTCCCCGGCGGGGCCGGCGATGTCTGCGCCGGTGGCATGGGTGATAGCCCATCCGCCTGTGCGGCTTCCGGAGGCGTCTGGGAACCCCGGGGTGAGGAGGGGCTGACGGTCCGCCTGAAGCAGGTGCTTGCCAAGGCCATCAATGAAGCCCGGAAGAACTCGCTGACCTGGGAAACCAACCGGCAAAGCAGCGGTGTTGGTGAGGCCATGAACGGAACCGGGACGAGCCTCGTTCTGAACGATATCCATACCAGCGATGGTGGGGACTTTGATGGTGATGGCGTAGACGACAACTCGTTTGGGCTACGGACCGATCTTTCCGTGGATGTCTATCAAACCCGGGTTGTGAAGAAGGAGGACGGTCCGGATGCAATGGGAGTGACAGGCAACCGGGGCGATGAAAAAATCATGGATGGTTCGTCCACTGCCGGTTACCGCTATGTCTCCAATCCAACCCTCGCCGAGGCCGACAACAGACCGCTCGGGTTTGCTGTGAAGGCGAGAAGCCGGTTCAAGGAACTCTCGATCAACAATATCGACCTGGTTCATCCCGTTGGTGGTGCTCAGACGGCCGTCTATGGCGTCAAAATGCAGAACTTTGATATCAAGGCCAATCTGACCGCAACCCCGATTCCCTGATCTTCCCGCAGGCGGTTCGCAAAGCGACGCCGTCAACTTTGTCTTTTTCCCTTCCCTGGTGTTTAATCCGGCCTTACCCAATTTCATGGCTGGATGCATCTTATGAAATCCAAAGCACTTATAGAGCTGCTCAGTGACGGTCAGGTTCACTCCGGAGCCGCGCTGGCCGAAAAGCTCGGGGTTAGTCGTACCGCAATCTGGAAGCAGATTCGTCGCGCGATGGAGGAAGGTGCTGACATTGCCACGATTCGCGGACGTGGATATCAGCTGGTGTCCCGGGTCGACCTGCTCGATAGGGCACGGGTGCTTCGTGAAATTGCCGCCGGCCGGGAACAGGAGCTTTCACTGACAGTCCTCGACGAGGTTGACTCGACCAATGCCGAGGTGATCAGGCAGATTAACGCCGGAAGCAAGGGTGTCCCGGTGGCTATCGCCGACTGTCAGACGTCCGGCCGAGGCCGACGGGGGCGTGTATGGCAAAGCCCCCGGGGCGAAAACCTGTACCTGAGCATGGGGCTCACCTTCCACGGCGGCTTCGGAGTACTGGATGGGTTGAGTCTGGTGCTCGGCGTTGCGGTGGCCAATGCCCTGGAACGACTGGGAGTGCCGGAGGTCGGACTCAAGTGGCCAAATGATATTTTTCTGCCGGACGGCAAGCTTGGCGGCATCCTGGTGGAGCTCCAGGGTGAGCTGGAGGAAGGCGTGGTGCAGGTAATTGCGGGTATCGGGCTGAATGTACATATGTCCCGGGCTGATGGCGTCGATCAACCCTGGAGCAGCCTCGCCAGGGTCTGCCCTCAAGTCGAGTGGTCGCGCAGCCAGATCGGTGGTGCAATCATCGATGCTGTATTCGATGCTGTCGCGCTGTTCTCGGATATCGGGTTTGCAGATTTTCGGGAGTCCTGGCAGCGTCGCGATGTGTTCATGGGAAAATCGCTCAAGGCCCGGGGCGGTGATGTCGAAGGTGTCGGTTGTGGCATTGATGACGCCGGCAACTATCAAATCCGGACCGAAAACGGGCTTGTTCCGGTGCGCGCAGGGGAAATCAGTCTGCGAGTGGCAAAATGAATCTGTTTATTGACGCGGGTAACACCCGGCTGAAGTGGTGTCTTGCAAACCAGGATGAGGTTCTGGCCTCGGGGACCGGCTCTCTCGAAGACGAGAACCCCCTGGGCATGTCGGGAGAACTGATCGGAAAGGTTGTGTCTGTCGCCATATCCACCGTCGCCTCTGAAGAAAGGCGAACTCATTTGGCGGGCTCCGTCGAGAAGCTGTGTCAGGCGCCGGTTCGCTTTTACTGGTCGGAACAGTCCCGGAATGGCCTCATGAACGCCTACCAGGATGTCTCGAGAATGGGGGCTGATCGGTGGCATGGAATGTACGGTGCCTGGCTCGATCACAGGCAGGGCTTTGCGGTCTTGGACGCAGGCAGTGCCGTTACTGTCGATTATGTTGATCGGCATGGTCAGCATCTGGGTGGTTATATTCTTCCTGGCCTGCAGATGATGCTGCGCAGTCTCCGGACCGATGCCGCCCGGATCTGGTTCGACCCGGACCAGGGGCTGGCAACGGACCCTGGCAAGAGTACCGGAGAGTGCGTGAACCATGGTCTTGCCTGGCTGTCTGCTGCGATGATTGAGCGGGTGATCGCTGACGCCCGAAAACTGTCACTGTCTGAAATTCTGGTTACTGGCGGCGATGCTGACCGGCTTATCGGTCTTGGTCTGCCCGGTATTTCTCGCCCGGATCTTGTGTTGTCGGGACTTCGTGCAATTCATGCGGAGGAAACCTCCGGATGAGGTGGTTGGCGTTGGTGCTGGTGCTGGTGAGTATTGCTATTTATTACCTGCCGGACTTCGTGGGGCCATCGGGCGGCATGGCCAATGTTGCCAGTGGCAGCCTGCCAAGGGTGGCCAGCCTCAAATCGCCGGGGCCGGCAGACTCCGGTGTCGGGCCTGGTGCACCCGCCGACGAATCCGAAATGTCCTGTGCCCGCCTTGGATGGATTGAAACCGCGGAGCGCGCCCGAAGCCTGGTGGACAGTCAACCTCTCGCGGAGGAGGCGGGTTTCAGGATTGAAGAAGTCGAAAGAGAGCTGGCACCCCTGCACTGGGTTCTTATTCCACCCCAGCCCGAGGCTGTCGCCCTGAGCCAGTTCCGTGACATTCAGAGGCAGGGGATCGACTCCTATCTGGTTACCGAGGGCGAAAACCGCAATGCCATTTCGCTGGGGCTGTTCGAGTCCCGCGAATCTGCAATTTCCGTGCTGGAAGAAAAAAAACGTCAGAATCTTAATGCGGTACTGGTCAACTTCCCCCGAAATCAGATAAGCTACGCGCTCTCTTTTGAGGCGGAACCAGAACTCGCTGAAGAACTGGTTCAGGCGGTGAAAGCGGATTACGGCAGCAATTTTGATTTCGTTGAAATCAGGCCTTGTGAAGGTGTTGCAACGCCAGAAAAAAATCCGTAGTATACCGCCCTCGCTGACGAGGCGAATGTGAGCTGGCGTAGCTCAGTTGGTAGAGCAGCTGACTTGTAATCAGCAGGTCGGGGGTTCGATTCCGTCCGCCAGCTCCACTTTAAGTTTTGACGGATTCGCTCACGCGAATCCGACTCGGAGGGGTTCCCGAGTGGCCAAAGGGATCAGACTGTAAATCTGACGGCATCGCCTTCGCAGGTTCGAATCCTGCCCCCTCCACCACTAAATTGCTCGCGGGCATCGTATAGTGGCTATTACCTCAGCCTTCCAAGCTGATGACGCGGGTTCGATTCCCGCTGCCCGCTCCAATTTGTTTTGTAATGCTCATGTAGCTCAGTTGGTAGAGCACACCCTTGGTAAGGGTGAGGTCGGCGGTTCAAATCCGCCCATGAGCTCCATTATTTATCCGGTCAACGTTACGATCCTGGTTGATTAGGGAGATTGGTCGAATGTCTAAGTCTAAGTTTGAACGTAATAAGCCGCACTTGAACGTAGGCACCATTGGTCACGTTGACCATGGTAAAACCACTTTGACTGCTGCCCTGACCCGTGTATGTCACGAAGTTTGGGGTACAGGCTCTGCGAGTGCCTTCGACCAGATCGATAACGCA
>NZ_JBSXOI010000019.1:0-17172 GCF_056859395.1 Marinobacter sp. L-80 | reverse complement strand
CAAGACCGGTTTGCAGGTGTTTCAATCGGTAAACTGACAGTCGTGCTCTCAACATAACCGGACTGGCTTCAAAAATGAGTTAGGCGTGAGCCAACCAAGGCTCAGGGTGCTATATTCGAGCGGAGTCACTGATTCAGGTTCTTCTTTACCTGATCCCGGCGGATCCGGCGCGACAGTTAGCCGGACGAAGTGCCACACCAGAAACGATAGCCAATATCCGAGCGCAATTAGGTTTGGATTTACCCTTCTATCAACAGTATTTCCAATACCTGATGAATCTGCTTCAGGGGGACCTTGGCAGGTCTTACACTCAACGGACAGAAGTCTCGGCATTGATCGGGTCACGACTGTCTGCCAGTTCGCAACTCTTGGTCTGGGGTATTGGGTTTGAACTGCTGATTGGTATCAGCCTGGGTGTTTTGGCTGCATTGAAACGGAATACGGCTCTGGATAGAGGCTTAATGGCGTTCTCGTTCGTGGGAGTATCGTCACCACATTTCATCGCATCGATGCTGTTCCTTTACCTGTTTGCAGTCCACCTGGAGTGGTTCCCACTCGGCGGTTATGGCACAACGCACCACATTCTTTTGCCCGCAATCACACTCGGCATCCTTGGCAGTGGCTGGTACTCACGGATGGTGCGCTCGTCGATGATTGAGGTCTTACAACAAGACTTCATCAGAACGGCCCACTCCAAGGGTCTGACGAGGGTGCGCGTCATTTTCCGCCATGTCCTTCCCAACGCAATTATTCCAGTGATTCCGATGGTCGGTATCGACATTGGCATCTTCATCGGTGGCTTGGTGGTCGTCGAGTCTGTATTCGGCTGGCCCGGACTTGGTCAGCTCGCTTGGCAAGCCATTCAACGTGTCGATATTCCCGTCATTGTTGGAGTCACCATGGTGTCTGCAGTCGTCATCGTCCTTGCAAACCTTATTGCCGATCTGCTGGTTCCCTTAGTCGATCCTCGGATCAACCTTGAGAAGTCGTAAGAGCACTAACCATAAAGAAGCAAAATGATAATCAACGGAGCACGTACTATGACCTTGAAAACTCGTAAAAGCCTCTTCACGAGTGCTATCGCGTCACTCATGTTTGCCGCCTATGTTCAGGCAGCTGAACCCAAGAACGGCGGCGATATCATTGTGACCTATCAAAATGACGTCGCCACACTTGACCCGGCAATTGGTTACGATTGGCAAAACTGGTCCATGATAAAAAGCTTGTTTGACGGCCTGATGGACTACGATCCCGGAACCACCGAACTCAGGTTAGATCTCGCCGAGAGCTACAAGCTGTCCGAAGATGGGAAGACCTATACCTTCAAATTACGCCCAGGGGTTAAATTCCATAATGGCCGCGAAATGAAGGCGGCCGATGTTAAGTATTCTTTGGAACGAACCTCCAACCCAAATACAAAAAGTCCTGGCGCCGGTTTCTTTTCTCCAATCGTCGGCTATGACGCGGTTTCCCAGGGGGAGACCACTGAATTGGAAGGTGTCAAAGTCGTTGACGACTACACCGTATCGATTGAACTGACTGCTCCAAATGCGACCTTCCTGCACGTAATGGGACTGAATTTTGCGTCTATCGTGCCCAAGGAAGAGGTCGAAAAATACGGCGAAGACTTTGGTAAGAATCCGGTAGGCACGGGAGCTTACGAGCTCACAGACTGGACTCTTGGACAAAAGCTCGTATTCGAGAAGAATCCAGAGTATTTCCGCTCGGGCGTTCCTTACATCGACACCATCACCTTCGAAGTCGGCCAAGAACCGTTGGTGGCGTTGCAGCGCCTGGAGCGGGACGAAGTGGACATCGCGGGCGACGGGATTCCCCCAGCGAAATACCTTCAGTTTAAAAATGATCCGCGGTTCCAGGATCTCATGGTCACAGGCGACCAGCTACATACAGGATACCTGACGCTAAATGTCACGATGCCTCCGCTGGACAACCTAAAAGTGCGTAAAGCAATCAATATGGCGATCAACAAAGACCGCATCGTGCGCATCATCAACGGCCGGGCAACACCTGCCAATCAGCCCCTACCGCCAGCGATGCCTGGCTACGACTCGGATTACGAAGGGTATAAATTTGACCCAGAAGGCGCGAAGGCCTTGCTGGCAGAGGCAGGCTTCGCGGACGGTTTCGAAACAGAATTGTTCGTTATGAACACCGATCCTCAGCCACGAATTGCCCAGGCGATGCAGCAGGATCTGGCGAATATCGGCATTACTGCGAACATCAAATCGCTGGCACAAGCCAATGTGATCGCAGCTGGTGGCGTTCAGGATCAGGCTCCAATGGTTTGGTCCGGTGGCATGGCATGGATTGCTGACTTCCCGGATCCTTCAAACTTCTGGGGACCGATCCTTGGCTGTGACGGCGCAGTTCCTGGAGGCTGGAATTGGGCTTGGTATTGCAACGAAGAACTCGATGCTAAAGGTGCAAAAGCAGATGCCATGGCCGCTGCCGATCAACAAGAGGCAAGATCTGAGCTATGGGGTGAAGTATTTACTCAAGCAATGGCGGATGCTCCCTGGGTCCCTATTTTTAACGAGCAGCGGGTCACCGTGCACTCCAAGCGAATGGGCGGTGAAGATGCACTCTACGTCGACCCTGTTCACGTCCCTGTCAACTACGACTATATCTGGGTGAAGTGATGTGTGAGAACAGCCTCGTAAAAACCATTCATGGTCATCACCACCACCATGGATGGGATAACAGCATTGCGCCAGTTGCACGAGTAGCGCCTGGAACCACGCTGGAACTTGAGTGCAAAGACTCCGGCAATGGGTACTTCACTTCTGATTCGACTGTGGAATCGGTTCGTGACATGCCCTTCGACAAAATCAATCCTGTCACCGGGCCTGTCTATGTCGAAGGCGCGGAACCTGGTGACATCCTGAAAATTACGATCGACAGCTTTCGGCCCTCGGGATTTGGCTGGACAGCCAATATTCCCGGGTTCGGCTTGCTGACTGACCAGTTCAAAGACCCAGCACTGGCTCTCTGGAATTACGATACATCAAGCATGGCGCCGGCAATGTTCGGCAAATACGCCAGGGTCCCGCTGAAACCATTTGCCGGAACGATTGGCTTGGCGTTGGCAGAACCTGGCTTACATTCCGTCGTCCCACCCCGTCGGGTCGGAGGTAACCTGGATATCCGCGATCTGAACGCCGGTTCTACGCTGTACCTGCCAGTGGAGGTTGCGGGTGCTCTACTGTCTATCGGAGATACTCACGCGGCCCAAGGGGACGGAGAGATCTGTGGCACTGCAATTGAGAGTGCCATGGACATTACCGTCACTTTGGATCTGATCAAAGATACGCCGCTTGCGATGCCACGATTTACTACGGCAGGCCCAGTAACTCGGCACCTCGACCAAGCGGGCTACGAAGTCTTCACGGGCGTGGGCCCAGACCTTATGCAAGCAGCGCGCGATGCGGTAAGCGGAGCCGTTGAGTGGGTCGCTCGCGAGCACGGCATGCCAGTCGAGCAAGCCTACATGCTGTGTTCCGTGTGTGGAGACCTACGCATAAGTGAAATTGTCGACATGCCTAACTGTGTAGTGTCTTTCTATGTTCCCAAAGTCGTTTTTAACTAGGAGATGACGTGAGTATGACTGTCCCTGATTCGGCACAAGCCGGGAAAACGCTTTTATCGGTTGAAAACCTGAGCATTGAGTTTGGTCAGGGTCAGTCATGTAAGCGAGTCGTTGACGACCTCAGTTTCAATCTGAACAGGTCAGAAACACTTTGTATTGCAGGAGAGTCTGGTAGCGGTAAATCGTTATCAGCACTCGCGATCATGGGGCTTTTGCCCAAAATGGCCCGCACTCCGAGTGGTGCAATTCTTTTTCATAATGAAGAGTTACTCAGCAAGTCTGAGCCGGAAATGCAAAACATCCGGGCCAAACAAATTGGGATGATTTTTCAAGAGCCAATGACATCTTTGAATCCAATCATGCGCATTGGAGATCAGATGATGGAGACCCTCAAGCGGCATCGAATCGCATCCGGTGATGCAGCATGGCAGCACATCCGGTCTATGCTCGACGCCGTTCGGATACCAAAAGTCTCCGAGCGTCTGCGCCAATACCCGCATGAACTTTCCGGCGGGTTACGTCAAAGAGTTATGATAGCGATGGCGATGCTCTGCAGCCCACAGATTCTAATCGCCGATGAACCGACCACAGCCCTCGATGTCACCATCCAGGCCCAGATACTGGAATTGATTCGAGAGCTGCAGAAAGAGTATCAAACAGGCGTACTGATGATTACCCATGACATGGGCGTTGTTGCTGAAATGGCGGACAACGTCGTCGTGATGAATCGCGGTGTTATGGAAGAAACAGCTCCAATCCGAACCCTCTTTTCCAATCCAGCTGCAGCCTATACCAGGCAGCTTCTAGCCGCCGTACCTAGACTGGGGACAGCGCCGCCACTATCGGAGAGGCCGGAACGCCCACCGGTACTTGAAGTGGAAAACCTGAGTGTCCGCTATCCAATGCGGAAGAATTCCTTGTTCGAGCCCCCCAGGGAAGTACACGCTGTCGATCACGTTAACTTTGTACTTCACGAGGGTGAAACCCTTGGTCTGGTTGGGGAAAGCGGTTGCGGAAAATCTACAACCGGGCGAGCGCTCATGAGCATGCTCAACTTTGAAGGCTCGATTAAGGTTCTAGGAAAAGATATCAGGGGCCTAAAAGGAAGCGCCCTGAAGGCGATTCGACAAGACATTCAGATGGTCTTTCAAGACCCCTTCGCCGCTCTCAATCCAAGAAAGACCATTGCCGAGCTTGTGGGAGAACCTTTTCTCATTCACGGTCGTGGCAATTCTGAAGAACGTAAGGAACGCGTAGCCCAATTGCTATCGCAGGTTGGATTACCGGAAGCAGATGTTATGACACGCTACCCACACCAGTTTTCAGGTGGCCAGCGCCAACGAATTTGCATAGCCAGGGCTTTGGCACTGAACCCGAAAATCATCGTTGCGGACGAGCCGGTCTCGGCATTGGATGTGTCTGTGCAGGCACAGGTCCTTGACCTCATGGAAGATCTGCAGAGCCAGTACAATCTGAGCTACTTGTTCATTTCTCACGATATGGCCGTGATTGAGCGCTTATGCCATCGAGTCGCAGTTATGTTTGGTGGAAGAATCGTTGAAATTGGTTCGAGGGATCAAGTCCTGCACAATCCACAGCACCCTTACACACAGCGCTTACTTTCTGCAGTCCCGATTCCTGCCCTGGACAGCAAGAGAGACTTTCGGGCTCTACTGGAAGACAGTAAAGCCCCAGATCCGATTAAACCCAAAGGTTACCAATCTAAACCAAGCCAGTATGGCGAAATTAACCAAGGCCACTGGGTGGCTCTAGAGGCTTAGGATTCCGAAGCGTCACTTTCGCGGATATCGGCAAGAGCGAGGAAATTGCCAATGTCCGCGATGCCTGAATCTACTGCTACAAGTTCTGAATCGTCTTTGAGTTGGACCCCGGATAGCCTCCGCTCGTTCGCACCCCGAAGCAGACCAGCCAACTTATGGCTGGCTAAAGCATGACTAAGACCTTCTGGACGAATATTTGAAATGCAGTTTCGAGAGTCATCCCGCAAACCAGGCTTAGGTTCGAAGGTAAAGTAGACGCCAAGGCTATCAGGAGAACTCAACCCCGGCCTTTCTCCGATCATTAAGACGACCATACGGGCCGCCAACTGGCTTCCTATCTCGTCTCCAATTGCGACCCTCCCTTGGCGAATGATGACAACCGGCGATAGACTCCAGCTCTCCTTTTCAGCCAACGTTATTAAGTTAGCAAGCATCGGCAAGCTGTGGTCACGCACTGCTCTAGCAGATAGTCCATCAGCAATAACAATTGAAAGATCAAACTCAGGAGCCCCCTCTTCCTGGTGCCAATCGCTTAAAGACTTTTTAGTTGCCTCATCCAACTTCCTCCCGAGATCAGGACGCTGAAGGTATTCCTCACGACCGACAGCAGCACTGTTGCCGACAAAGCATCTCAGGCCCTTGTCACGTATCTGATCGGCCAAGCGATCGGCGTCTAGGCCAGAGTGCACGGCATCCCGGGCTCCGGCATGGGCCAACTGGAATTCCAGATGAGCTGATGTTGGCAGACTTGTTCCCGCCCGGCCTAACGCCACACGCGCTGCCGTCAACCGTTTCAAATTATCCCACGGATCAGCTGTCACAACTCCAGATAGAAAACGATTATCTCTATTCATTGGCCCGCCTCCGACGTCGCGGCCAAAACTGCTCTTGAAAAGGGAGCCGGGAGACTCTGACTAGTAGTCAAAGCTCCACCGTCCATTTTCATAATTCCCATGTCATTTAGCCAGCGCTCAAACTCAGGCGCCGGACGCAATCCAAGTACTTTCCTGACATAGAGTGCATCGTGAAAGGAGGTGCTTTGGTAATTCAACATGATATCGTCGGCGCCGGGGATACCCATTATAAAATTGACCCCAGAGGTCCCAAGGAGTGTTAACAAGTTGTCCATATCGTCTTGGTCCGCTTCGGCATGGTTGGTGTAGCAGATGTCGCAACCCATTGGCACACCTAACAGTTTCCCGCAGAAATGATCCTCCAGGCCGGCCCGAATAATTTGCTTACCGTTATAGAGATACTCAGGCCCTATAAATCCAACAACGGTATTAACCAAGAATGGATCATAGTGCCTGGCTACCGCGTATGCTCTTGCTTCACAGGTTTGCTGATCTAAACCATGGTGAGCTCCAGCCGAAAGAGCACTTCCCTGCCCGGTCTCGAAGTACATAACATTGTTGCCGACCGTTCCGCGCTTGAGGCCCATCGCGGCCTCACGCCCTTCCTCCAACAATGACAGCGAAACACCGAAACTACGATTGGCCGCTTCGGTCCCGGCGATAGACTGGAAGACAAGGTCTACAGGTTTGCCCCGGTTAATCAATTCAATAGTGGAAGTGATATGCGTCAGGACACACGTCTGAGTAGGAATACTGTAATTACCAACCACAGAATCCAACATTTCTAACAGTTCGCCGATGGCCGATAGGCTATCCGTCGCTGGATTAATTCCTATCATTGCATCCCCGTTACCGTACATTAGTCCATCCAGAACGCTTGCGGCGATGGCTGATACGCTATCCGTTGGACTATTCGGTTGCAGCCTTGTCGACATTCTGCCCTTCAGTCCCATGGTATTTCGGAACGCCGTTTTGACTCGGATCTTCTGCGTCACAAGCACCAGATCCTGAAGACGCATAATTTTCGACACTGCCGCGGCCATTTCGGGCGTGAGTCCCGCCGATATCGTCTTTAGGTTTTCCTCAGTGCACTCGTCACTCAACAGCCAGTTTCTGAAGTCACCTACTGTCAGATGGCTGACCAAGGCGAAAGCCGAGGCATCGTGGTTGTCGAGAATTAACCTTGAGACCTCATCGGACTCATAGGGTATTACCGCTTCATTCAGGAACGCCTTTAAGGGCAGATCGGCAAGAGCCATCTGCGCCGCAACCCGCTCCGTATCAGAGCATGCAGCAACACCCGCCAGTACATCTCCAGATCGGAGCGGAGTTGCCGCTGCAAGAAGGCATTTCAGGTCTTGAAAATGCCAACGCTCACCACCAGCCAACTGTGCATACCCACCCATTCTTCCTCCGAGGGATTTGCTCCCTGCTCTATTCCATGGCCTCCAGGGATTCAGGCAGAACCTGACCACCGTCAACAACAATTGTCTGCCCTGTCACATAGCCCGCTTCGCGTGAAGCGAGAAACATAGCGGCATTAGCAATATCCTCGGTACTACCCAGCTTTTTGAGTGGGATTGAGGCTGCCATCTGATCCAGATATTCCTGCCCCATATCTTCGAGGCCTTCAGTAATGATGTTTCCCGGCATTACTGCATTTATCGTGATCTGATATTTACCCAGTTCGATGGCCGCTGTGCGAATGAATCCTAGTTGGGCGGACTTGCTGGCGCCGTAATGGGACCAACCGGGAAATCCTGTGATAGGCCCAGTGATGGAGGATGTAACCACAATCCGCCCTGCCTGACTCTTCTTTAATTCAGGCAGACACGTCTGCACGCTGACGAACGTGCCTTTCAGATTGGTGTTCATGACCTCGTCCCATTGGTCGTCCGACATGGACTCAAGACCAGCAGACGGGAAAATGCCCGCATTCGCACACAACACATCTAGTCCACCGTACAACTCAACACAACGGGCAACTGCGGCCTTCATGTCTGTACGACTGCTAACATCCGCACAATAATGGTTCGCTGCCCCCCCGGCCGACACGATCTCTTCAACCGCGGCTGCAGCTGACGCCTCACTTCTAGCAACCACGAGAACCTTTGCACCTGCTGATGCAAAGCCCGAGGCTATACCTTTTCCAATACCCTTACTTGCTCCGGTCACCATGACCGAGAGTCCTTTAAGCGATGTAATCATTTTTCGTCCCTCTTATTTCAATTGCCTGTTCATGAGAAGGCATACCGTATGTTTGTTTGTGCTCAAGTCTTTCTTTTTACTAGCGATTGAGGATCAGAAAGGTAGGCTCGGGCGAGTTCGGCTGTGCCATTCGCGAATTCCACGCCCTGTTCTACTGCCATGTCTGCGGTAGGATGCGACCCGATCCATGCCAGAAGCGTCATCCGCCGCAGCATGATAAATGTCGGTATTTCAGATCTCTCCGCCTGGGAGAGATCAGTGATCTCTGAGTACCCAGAGAGCCATGAAGCGACTAATTCGGGTACATCGGGCCGTGTCTCAATAAAGCTGATGGCTGACGCTAGGTCGTACAAAAACCAACCTGAACCACAGTCATCGAAGTCAATGACTCGGATATCCGTACCGTTTTCCAATAGATTCGCCAAACGCAGATCAGAATGAATCAAACCGTAGCGATCGGAGCCTTTCCCGAATTCCTCAAGCCTCGTCCTGATCGTTTCAGAGGTTTCCTCCAACAACTCCAGAGACTGCTCATCCAAGCCGGGAGCCTCACGCCAATCACCCCAGTTAGGTCTATTGCCCAGACATCCATCGAAGTCCCAGACCAGACGTTCAAAGTAGGCTGGTCGTTGCCAACTCTTAGCGTGTTTATGTAGCCGCGCTGTCAGTCTGCCCAGGTTTCGAAATGCTTCCTCAAGCCGGTCCTCGTCTGGCTCCGTACCCTCAATAAACCCGAACAGGTCTACAAAACGAGTTTCCATCAGATGGTCATCCCCTTCGACCTCTACCACGTACTCGCCACTGGAAGTTGGTATTGCTTGGGGGGTTAGAATTCCGGCCTCCCTTTGGAGCGCAGCCATCCAGTCCAGCTCTGTCCTGACTGCATTTCGAGTGTGATAGCCGGGACGGTGTACGCGCATAACCACTGCCCTGTCGGAGCTGCCCGAATCTACTCGGTACGTGGCGTTCTCTGAGAGGCTAAGCAACTTCAGCCCTGCGCCCTCAGATAGCCCCCATTCTCCAAGAGCTTGCCTGGCAACTTGCTCTAGCAATATCAGCTGGGTTTCTCTGTTGAGCTGATCGAAATGTATTGCCGAATCCATAAATTCACCTTCTTCGAAGCAGAGATCCTGATTACTTTTTGGCTTTTCGGCGACCCAACCAATAGCCACCAAAAAGAACCAAGCCGGCCATCAATGTGGTCAGTGAACCCAGTGCGGGGACCTGCGGCGAGTATCCAGCCACCATTTTTGCGTAAAGCCACACCGGCACGGTTTGCTCTGCACCCGTTGTGAAAGTCGACAGTGGAAAATTGCCCCACGAGAGAAGGAAGGCAAACAACGCTCCTGAAAAAATGCCTGGCCAAAGGATTGGCAATGTCACCTCCGTGAATACCTGCCAGCGGGACGCTCCAAGATCGTATGCAGCTTCTTCCACAGAGGGATCGAAACCGTATACCTGAATGCTAATGACCAACGTGACAATCGGAATGATCCAGACCAAATGAGCAAATACCGCCAGCTGCCAACCAGGGCTGATATCCAGTGCCGAAGACCACAACAGAATGGCCAAGCCGAGCACCGCTTGAGGAAAGAAGATCGGTAGCAAAATCAGTTTTTGATAAAGGCTGCGACCTTTCCATTCATATCGCGCAAATGCCAATGCCCCCGCTATTGCCAGAACAACAGAAACGATCGTGACGACGCCTGCAATCAAGAGTGAGGTCCCCAGGTAGTCTCGAATCTCGATCGAACTGAACACCGACGCGTACCAGTCAAGGGACCAGGCCTTTACGGGGAACATGAAAAAGCGCAATTTGGAAAACGATGCAATAAAAACTGCAACCATCGGAAGATAGATGAATAGCAAAATGACAATCGTCCAGATCCGAATCGCTTTTTCGCTTTTACGATTTCTGAATGCAGTCTCAGTAGCTGACATAACTTAGCTCCTATTTTCGCGACAACAGGTTGTCCAGATTCAGCCGGGACAAGAGGCCAATCACGAGGACCGCAGTGAGTAGGATCAATAGTGTTGAGAGAGCCGAACCCAGAGGCCAGTTCTGTGCGTAGGTAAACGCGGTCTCAATATCATGAGAGATCATGATGATCGACTGGCCTCCGAGTATCTTCGCTTCCGATATGGAGCCAAGCACAAGGACAAACGACAACAAACATCCAATCATGATGCCTGGCATTGCCAGCGGCAGCTCTACCTCTTTAAAAACCTGCCAACGCGTCGCTCCCATATCGAAAGCCGCTTCACGGCATGAATCGGGCACCATTGATATGCCTAATGACATTGGGAATAACATGAAGGGCAAATAAACATACACCATCCCTAGTACCGTCACGGGGGCGTTGTAGAGCATGTCAGGGAGCTCCCACCCAAAGAGCGTTCTGGTTGTGCCGTCCAGAATGCCATGGTTCAGAAGCGTTAATACCCAGCCAAAAA
This sequence comes from Marinobacter sp. L-80, assembly GCF_056859395.1. Taxonomy (NCBI): domain Bacteria; kingdom Pseudomonadati; phylum Pseudomonadota; class Gammaproteobacteria; order Pseudomonadales; family Marinobacteraceae; genus Marinobacter; species Marinobacter sp. L-80. The sequence goes on along the minus strand of NZ_JBSXOI010000019.1, from coordinate 6,268 downwards.
GACGAACGTTTTCTGAAACAAATAGGGGCAGAACCAGCAGTAGCGTGAGGATCATCGAGCGCCTGAAGATTCGCGATAGACCGTAGGCGACAGGCCAACAGATCACGATCAATATCAGTGTCGATAGCAGAGCGAGCCAGACAGACCAGGCGTATGAAATGTAATAACCTTCCTGGAAAATAGTGACAAAGTTCTCTAGGGTCGGTAACTGGTTAAAGGCAAAGGAACGTTCGGGCATAAAGCTGTAAATGACCACCAGCCCAAGCGGACCTATGAATCCCGCCACAAAAATAAATAACGCCGGAAGGCTTAGAAGTGCGCCAGGCTGTTTAAACCAAAGTAAAGTTTTTCGAGCCCTGAGCTTCAAAGCAGGATCCTTGGTTTCCGGCAAACGTTCTGCAGAAGAGTCGGTTACAGGGTATGATTTAGATGGCATGTTCATGTTCAGGATCCTCCTATCTCGCAAGCAGAAAAGCCTGATCGGAATTCCATCCTAAGCGGACGCTTTCTCCAACATTCCATTCATCGCCAATCATCGTCTCAACAAGCAGTGAGCGTTTCTTCACTTTCACTTCATACTGAACTCTCGAACCCAGCACGTACTGGTTTTGCACAGTGCCAGCTATCTCAGTGTCAGCCGCTTCGCCCTCGGCTAAAATTTGAATGCGCTCAGGTCGCACGATGAGAATGCCAGATTCAAGATCAGCGCCTGGAGGTCCGACGTAACTGTCTTGAGTATCTGTATCCAGAAAGCGAGCGTCCTCCTGCCGGGTAACATTGAATTGATTTACTTCACCCATAAACTGGGCGACAAAGCTATTCGCGGGCTTATTGTAGATTTCATCGGGAGTTCCAATCTGTACGATGCGGCCATCACGCATTATTGAAATGCGATCGCTCATGACCATTGCTTCTTCTAGTGAATGGGTGATGTACACAAAAGTCTTTCCGGTTCGCCGCTGAATATCTTTGAGTTCTTTTTCCAGCGTTTTCCGCAATCGATAGTCCAGGGCAGAAAGCGGCTCGTCGAAGAAGAGGATCTCAGGATCGAAAGCTAGTGCTCTTGCCAGAGCAACCCGCTGCTTCTCACCGCCAGAACACTCACTTACCTTTTTTGCGTAATAGGCTTCTGAGAGGTGGAGCTGTTCAAGCAATTCGATTGCTCGGGTTTTCCGGTTGTTCTTCGTTTCTCCGCGGAGCTTCAGGGGAAACTCTATGTTCTCCCCAACAGTTTTATGTGGAAACAACGCCAAGGATTGAAAAACCATGCAGGTTGGGCGGCGATTGGCAGGCACATCGTTAACCCGCTCTCCCGACATCAAAATATCGCCGCGAGATGGCTTATCCATACCAACCAACATCCGGATCATGGTCGTCTTACCACTGCCGGATGGGCCTACGATCGTGAAAAACTCACCTTTTTTTACTTCGAGGTTAATGCGCTCGACCGCTACAAAGTCGCCGAAGTATTTCTCTACATTCCGCAATTCAAGAATGCTTTCAGTCATACCTGCCTCCAATGGATATAGGTATGCTCGGTCCGGCAGCACGCCGGACCGAGCATATCGGGATTACGCCTCGCGACGGGCACGCGTATAGATTTCGAGCATTCGGTCGTAGTCAGGATTCACGTCGTAATCCGCACAGTGCTCTAACTCCCACTCAAGGCTGTCATACTGAATGGCATCCAGCTCCTGCTTAGTGAACGCATCACGTACTTCTTTCATTCCCAACTGAGTTACGGGGTTGTGAGAGCCCTCGGCGAACGCCACTTGTCTAGAAACATCGGGGCGTTGCACATACTCAAGGAAATCTTCGGCCCTCGGCGACAGCTCAGGATTATTAACAACGGAGGTGACTTCGATCCAAACAATGCCACCCTTCCCGTCGATCGGTCCGGATTTCGGCGTAATACCCCTGACGTTTGAAAAGCCATCCATTCGTGCGATTGAGCAGGAGTAAGTGCCGCCCGTGAAGTAGGCATCAATACCACCAGTAATCAGCGCCTGGTTCATCATCAGATGGTCGTCTGAGAGAACCTTCGCGTTTTTGAACAGATACCTTGCAACTCGCTCGAACTCTGTAAATTCGGCTTCGGTGTGCTCTTTGAACGGCGTGAAGCCGGCCGTTATACACATGTGATAAATATTCCAGTTTGCCCAGGTGAGCATTCCGTAACGGCCCTTCATGGAGGGGTCCATGAAGAGGTTGAAGCCCTGATCTTCAGCCATCGAACGTGAAATTTTATCGGTGTTTACTACGAACGACAGCGGTCCGAATCGCTGAGTCATGCCCAACAGTTCTTTCTGATCCAGACTCATCGCCCACTTATAAGGCCAACGAAATTCCTCAAGCATCTGGTCGAAGTAGGGCCGAAAACGCTCTTGGTCCAGCGGTTTGATCAAGCCTTCCGGGTAGAGGATTTCTCTCGCCCAAGGGTTGTTGAGATTTACGAGGTCCCATACTTTATTTTCTCCGGCTCGGAGCTTATTCACTGCATCCGGATCCGAGATAACATTCTGGGCAGAGACCCGTGTATCAAAAGATCGGCGGAAAGGATCCAGAACGTTCGGCGAGTTATACCCCTCCCAAACCAGGATATTAAGCTCACGAGCTCTATCTTTTGACGCAGCCCAACCCATATTTGGCCAGAGCGCCGCTGGAGCTGCGGCCGCGCCCGCCGCCATCCCCATTCCCTTTAGAAAATTACGACGATTGGTCTTTAGCTTCGACATGTGCGATCTCCCAATATTTTTACTTGGCATTTACCATATATTAAACCACTTAAGCTCAAGCATATTTCAGGCCACCACTTAAAAATTTAGATTTAAAAACCTTTATATTATTGTTTTTTATTGATTTTTCGGAAATTCATTAGAACCTAGAAGGGCCCAAATGCACCAGTTTTCTCCGCACCATGACTTGGCATCTACCAACTTTTGCCCCATACTGCGCACAACAAAGCATCAGACTTAATAAATCAGAGCGCTTGAATGCTGTGACGAAAAGAAAGTGGACAAAAAAAGCGCGTTGGCGCGAGATTCGTGAGCAACTGGACCGGCAGCCCGTCGTTCAGATTTCAGAGATGGCTGACTATTTTGATGTTTCGGTTGAAACAGTTCGGCGAGATATTGATTCGATGGCAACAGAAGGGTTGGTTATTCGCACATATGGCGGAGCAGCCAACTCCAGAATCGCGTCCGAACCAACCCTTGAAGAGCGCACTGAGGTCCTTATTGATGAACGCAAGAGGATCAGCCTCGCAGCCCTGCCCCGCATCAGTAATGGTGATGTCTTAATGATGGATGCCAGTGCTACGTGCGTACATTTTGGAAAGCTGTTAGCTAGAGAGCGCACTGATCTGACTGTCATTACAAACAGCTTCTCTGTGGCCCAAGCACTCGCATCCAATTCCACGTTTACAGTGCTGATTCTACCTGGCGTTTTCAATGCCCACGAGAATGCTAATTATGGCGGTTTAACCGTTGAATATTTGCAGAGGTATCAGGCGGACCATTGCTTTTCTAGTTGTGGAGCTCTAACACCCCGCGGACCTACCGAAGTCAACGCGGAAGTGGCCTGCCTCAAACGCGCGATGATTCAGTTGTCGAAACAAACAACTCTACTAATTGATCACTCCAAACTTGGCTCTGGGAAGCTAGAAACAGTCTGCCCCTTGGACCAGATAAGTGAAATTGTATGCGATGCCAACCCAACTGAGGAAGTTCAGCTAGCGTTGCAACGCGCTTCTGTAAAGCTGTGTTTGATTTAGCAAATCGACTTTTTGTTACCTGCATTTAGGAGTCTGAACGTGAAAGGTGTCCGCTCTATTCTTGACCAAAATGCTTTCCGCTTCGACACACAAGAAAGCACGCCAACTAATTTGAGCCGCATGGTTGAGAAGAGGCTGAAAACCGTGGGCCCCACATCGGTGCTCTTTTACCAAGAACCACTGCACATTGTTAGGGGTGAAGGCGTCTGGCTCTACGACGATTCTGGGAACCGGTATCTCGACGTCTACAATAATGTACCTTCCGTTGGGCATTGCCACCAGAAAGTTGTTGACGCGGTATGCCGGCAAATGGCGGAACTGAATATTCATACCCGATACCTTCATGGGGCCATACATGAATACATCGAACGAATACTGGATACAATGCCCTCTAAGCTTAACCGCATGGTAATGACGTGCACTGGCAGCGAAAGCAATGATATGGCACTTCGGCTGGCCAGACACTGGACCAAGAACCATGGAGTGATCGTTACTGAAGCTGCTTACCACGGCAACACCTCTGCTGTAACTGAGATTTCTCCCTCTTCACTTAAAACCAGCGAACCCGCCGATCACGTTTTCGTAATCCCTATCTCAGAAATGCCACAGGCTCCGGACGAGGCAAAGACGTGGTTTCTCAATAAAGTGAGAGAGGGCATTCAAACCCTGAATGATCGCCGCTATGGCTGTGCAGCCCTCATAGTAGATACCATTTTTTCAAGCGACGGAGTAATCGCCGATCCCGCTGGATTTCTCAAACCCTCTGTTGAGTTAATACAGAGCAAAGAAAGCTTGTTCATTGCAGACGAAGTTCAACCCGGCTTCGGCAGGACAGGCGATAACATGTGGGGCTTCGCAAGACATGATGTTGCGCCTGATATCGTCACAATGGGAAAACCAATGGGCAACGGTTATCCAGCAGCGGGCATTGTTGCTAACGACCATTTATTCGCCTCTTTTAATGAAGAGGTGGGCTACTTCAATACATTTGGAGGCTCAACAGCCGCTGTAGCGGCGGGCTCAGCTGTCTTGGACGTCATCGAAGAGGAAAATCTGATAGCCAATTCAAAAGAAGTAGGCCTCTATCTCAAAACCCGTTTAACAGATCTGGCCAATGAATATGAAGAAGTCGGAGCGGTCCGAGGGGCCGGCCTGTTCGTGGGACTAGATTTTATCGACCCAACTTTATCGGGAGCACCAGACCCAGCAAAAGCCTCGAAAGTCATAAATTCACTACGTCAGAATGGCGTCCTCATTGGTGCTGCAGGAAAATATGGGAACACTCTCAAAATTCGGCCTCCATTATGCTTTGAGAACAGCCATGCTGATTTCTTTCTTAATCAAATGCAGCGTGCAATTGAGGAGACTAGGTGATCAAGTTGGTCACGGGGAAGCCTACTTGACAGAGCTCACTAATAAATTTGGAGAGCAAACCACCGCTGCACAATAACCAGCTTCTTACAACTTGCCCCAACCCGCACTAAGTCTTGTTGATAGTGCCGGCCTCAGGCTGCTCCGACACACCTAACATGGCCTTCATGGCAATCAGAGCTGGCTTGGTAGCTGAGACGTGACATTCAGCGTGGTCGCAAAGCGAACGTTCAGATTTCGGAATAACGCCTGGGCTAAGCCGCCGGTACGGAGCGCAGCGTAGTACCGGTCGGCTTGAGCCCCTGGTTAACTGTTGATTCGTTGAAGTTCATAGGTATCGGCCTTGCACTCAAATGTGCAATCGCGAAGATAGAAAAGGTAATGATTGCCCCCAGTTCCCTTTTCGATAGGCACCCAATCGGTTGCCTCCAAAACTTCGTCTGCTTCTCCCCGGAGTGAGTAGAACTCTCCCCAATCAGGCGCGAGCTGACCAAACCTACATTGCCCCGCGTACCAGCCTTCGTCGTTTGTTGGACCCAATCGATATTGCGAACATGACCGAAAGACAAGCCGTACACGCTCATTTTCCTCAAAGCCATCATGTGCCCATGGATTTACGGTGAACTCCAACGTCAAATCAGCATCTTCGATACTGATTTTCTCATCCGGAGAATTTGGCTCCGCATTCCATCCTTTATTCAGCTTGACGAATTCAATGGCCATATACAGTTAACGAATGATATGGACTCCCCCTGCTCCCACGGCATCTATGTGCCACATTGAAGGTGTAGTTGCATATTCCGGCCCATCGTGACCGCCCATTCCGTTTGAACGTGACCGCCCGTTCCGGGTGATCGTGACCGCTCATTCCGTTTGAACGTGACCGATTTTGGACGTTTTTCCGGAATCGCTGGTCACGATGCCGGAATCCCCGGTCACGTTCCTCCGGAATCATTGCCAACACGCTGGAATTCTTCAACTTTATCCGGCATACCCCTTCCTTTTTCATCACGAGGAAGGGCGGATGCCGGCAGCGAGGATTTCCATGCGACAGATCATCGAGGTCTTGCGCCTCAAGTACGAAGCGGGCCTGAGCCATGAGCGCATTGCCCGTGCCTGCGGACT
>NZ_JBSXOI010000018.1:0-2336 GCF_056859395.1 Marinobacter sp. L-80 | reverse complement strand
ATCTCACGACGCGTTTTGCGCTTCTTGGTCTGGTACTCGGCTTCGGAGAAGGTGATCTGATCCATGGTGGCAACGAATCCTATGCGGTTGATGATGGCCGTATTATCGCTGATTTTGGGGACTTATTCAGAGTCTCCCTAGAGATGAATATATTGTATACATCTCCGCTTTTTTAACTTCAGCGTTAATTATAAGTATTTGTAGTGGTCTGCTTCTAAATTTATCGGTTTAAATAAAGTGCTTGGAGAAAGATTATGGACATAATGCATTCCGGGAAGGTAAAGAATCAAGTAAAACCAAGAAGCATAATTATTGCAATAATTTTGCATTCTCTGTTAGCCATAATGACATTTGGGATATCTCTGCTTTTGCTGATTATAACAGGATTGATCAGTAACGCTTTTATAAAAAGAGAAATAAACGAAGCGTCATCAGGTTTGAATAAGTTCAAAAAGAATTTTCCATTTAGGCATTACGGAGAAATTTTTGCAAGCTTTCAGCATGTTTTCTTTCACAAAAAAATAATAGAAAACAACATCTATATGGCGATTGAGTCCGAATTAAAGTCGAAAACACCGATTGATGCTCTATCTACTGTAACAATTACTGATATAGACAATGACTTAACATCTTCTGAAGATCGCATTTTTATTAAGGCGGAATCTGGGTGCACAAACCGAGGTACATCTATTACTCTGGTGTTTTATCAGTCTAGCTTCGGATATATGCAGTCAATATCCTGGCAAGTATTGGCGAGAGGCTATATAGATAGAGACAAGAAGTTTAATTTAATAACATACTCTTTGTTTAGCTTAATTTTCTGGGTAATTCCATACCTCAAAAGGGAGCATGATTTGTTGAGCAGGGTAAGAACAATTTACTCAGGCGCATACAATGATATGGATGTTATTACACAGATCCGGTGCATCCATGAAGCAGTTTTTGATGCAATGATTAATGAGCTAGAAGCAAATGATATTGATACTAGTGAACTGAGGACTCAAAAAATACAAGCGATGAACATTAATATATCTGGAGGAAAAGTAAGTATGGGCAATGTCGTTCAAGGTGCAATGAACAAGGTTTCTAATTTTTCTAAAGGTAATAAGTCATGAGCAAAGGCAAAATTAATATCACGATATCAGGTGGGAACTCTGATTTCGGGAATGTTGTTCAAGGTGACGAAAACATCGTTTCGCTTGAAAAGCATAGAGAGCACCTTGATAAATTTTATGCTGAAATTCAGCAGTTGAGTGCTTCAAATAGAGCAACAGAGGACCAAATAGATTCTTTAAAAGAAGAAATAGAAAATTTAACTGAAAACTGCAAAAAAGAAGGTTTATCTGCGCTAGCTAAAAGGCTATACGAACAATATTCGTGGGCACTAGAGCCGCTTAAGAAACTTTTCTATGCGATTGTCCCATAACAAATCAATCAGCTACGCGCCTGTGCGCCAGACGGCTTACATTCGCTTCGCTAGGTTTCAGCTACCGGTTATTGAGGCGTTAGCAGAACCAAAAACACTCGAAAGGGAGTGATAGGTGAAAGCAAGGAAAGCCAAAAATAAATGCAGGCACGCTTTGAGCAGGGCCTTAGCAGAGAAGAAATTTTAGAGAGATATAGCAGTGACAGTTTTTCCGAAAGACGCGCAGCGTCTCTGGTTGGTTCGTTTAAAGACCATTGGCAAGCCCCCGATATCTTAGACACCTGACAGCTTTGTGAAGTACTCCTTTTCGAAGTCCACCGGCGACAAGCCACCGTTGTTGCCGTGACGGCGAACCGGGTTATAAAACATCTCGATGTAATCGAAGATATCCTGCCGGGCTGTTTCCCGATCCTTGTAGATTTTCCGCTTCACTCGCTCACTTTTGAGTAATGAGAAGAAGCTTTCCGCAACCGCATTGTCGTGACAGTTTCCGCGACGGCTCATACTGGGCTTCAAACGGTGGTCCTTCAGGAAATCTCTCCATTCACGGCTGGTGTATTGAGAGCCTTGATCTGAATGAATCAGAACCTCCTGCTTCGGCCTTCGCCGCCAGGAAGCCATTAGCAATGCGTCCATAACGAGGTCTGTCGACATCCGTGGCTTCATGGACCAGCCCACAATTTGCCGGGAGAACAGGTCCAGAACGGTGGCAAGGTACAAAAAGCCCTCGTGGGTCCGAATGTAGGTGATGTCCGTCACCCAACGTTCGTTAGGGAGACTCTGAATAAGTCCCCAAAATCAGCGATAATACGGCCATCATCAACCGCATAGGATTCGTTGCCACCATGGATCAGATCACCTTCTCCGAAGCCGAGTACCAGACCAAGAAGCGCAAAACGCGTCGTGAGAT
>NZ_JBSXOI010000017.1:0-9686 GCF_056859395.1 Marinobacter sp. L-80 | reverse complement strand
CGACGCAATGGGGGAGAGGGGGTCGTGTGTCCGGACAATAGAAATTGATCAGTTATTAATCAATCGCGGCCGCAAATGAGCGGTAATGGCGGTAACCTGCACAGTCTGCGAGACTTGCCGGGGACCTATGAGAAATCGGGGCTAGTCTGCTCAGGATTCAAAGAATTGGGGTGCTGCGGAAGATAAGTGCTTTTTCATAATTTAAGGTAGCAAGGTCGACGCTAACCTTTCCTTTTGTTTCGTTGCCGACCGGGGTGCGGGATGGTCGCAAAGCGAACATCCGGGAATTAGACAGAAGCTGTCTCTTTTGGAGCGAAAGAAGTGGTCGTGAAACCATAAAATTACGGTTTCATTGGGAAAAGGACCTTTTTGCCGCGACGAGACTGGCTCCATCCCCCAAAATCTATGCATGCTTAATCGCCGTCCACAGACCTCTTACTATGTCTGTTTAATTGCTAGGGGATGGTTGCCATCGGGCGGTATCTCGCCGAGGCTCACTGTGTCACCGTGCATGCACTACCTGGGCGCTACTTGCCAGGTTGGTTCGGGCGATTGGGCCTCTCTCCCGTGTCGAGATACTTTACATCTGGGTCGACACTAGGACATTCCCTTTCTGATTTCGCTGCATTTTTTCGGGTATGGCGCAGAATATGCAAACGAGTTTTTCGCTATGGTGGCTGTCGCTGGCCTCAATCAAAAATCACAGAAGGTCATTGTTATGGCGGGATATACAGAACGTGAAGGGCATCATTGCCGTCGTGCTGATTGCGCTGAACGACGGGGCCTAGCGCGATCGTGCTGATCCCCTGAGGTTTTTGCAGAAGCGCCATCCCCCTATTCTATAAATCGCTTTAGATTATTGCTTAAGAAATCAGCAATAGGCCGGCGGTACCATCACTGATCTGGCTTAAATGCACTTTTGTTTGTTCGCGAAAGGGATCGTGCTTTTATGTCCGCCCATCATCCGGAAAGCTTTGCCTCTCAGTTCGAAAAACTCTCAGGCCTGACAGAATGGATCGCCTGGGCCATTGCCATGGTGCTCGTATTCGGCGTGCTCAGCATAGCCATGATTGCCAACAGCAAGGCCGCCATCGAGTGGGGCATGTACATTGCCATTGGTGGATTGGGTATTGGTTTGATCATCAAGGGGTTTTTCGACGCCCGCTTTCTGGATAGAGAAACCAAGCTGGCGTCCCAACAAGTGGCCATTCTGGAAGAAGTGGACGATTTTGACACCTTTCTGGACCGCGCCCCTATCAGCGTATTCCGCTCTCATATCGATAACCTGTACACCATCTCCCTGTCACAACCTGATGTGTATCAGGACAATCTGATCGAAGTGCTGCACTCCCGCCTGATGGCCAAAAACCGCGTAGTGGAACTCTTTGCCAGCATCCTGATAACCCTCGGTTTGATCGGCACCATACTGGGTTTGATCATGATGATGGACGGTCTTTCTGCCGCCCTTGCCACTCCGTCTGGTGGTGATGGCCTGCTTGATAAAATTGCCGATCCTGACTCCGGCCCCCTGGCGGGCTTGGGTACGGCCTTTTACACCACATTAGCAGGTGCCATCTTTGGTGGTGTGATACTGCGAGTACTGACCAGCGTGATTGATGCCTCCATCATGCGTTATACAGCCCACCTGGCAGAGCTGACCGAGGTGCACGTGCTGCCTTATATGCGCCAGCTGGCCAAGGATCGCGAACATCAACGGCTGCTGGAGCGGGAGCGCTCCCATGAAGCTTGATTCGCCCTCCCGATTTACCAGTTTTTACGAATCATTCAGTGACTTGATCTTTGCGACCATGGCGATCTTTGTGTTGTTGATGGTTATTTTCCTATCTTTGATTAAACCCACTGAAAACGTAGACGCCATCAAGCAGGAGCTGGGACAGGCCAAAGCCGAATTGGCCGAGGTTCAGCAAGCTCTGCAGGAATCCGAATTCGAAAAGGAAAAAGCCCGCGAACAATTGGAAGAAATTACCAAAGCACTCACCGATATTGAATCCGCTATCCAGTCCCAGGGATTGGAGCTGATCGTGGTGGTGGACGTGTCCGGTAGCATGAGCGATGCTCTGGGCCACCTGGAAGAAACCATTCGCACCATATCCAAAGTGCTGCCCAAAGTGGCGCCGGAATTCCGTATTGGCGTGGTGGCCTATGCTATATCCGATAAAGTACCCAACGGCCTGCAGGTGTTCCCCGCCCAGCAGATATTCCCCGAACACAAAGACGGTGGCCGCTCACTGGCCATGATCAATAGCTTTATCGACAAACTCGTGCGCGGCGGCCTGGCACCGGTGGATCGTGCCTTCCTTACCGCGCTGGATATGTCAGAACAATCCGCAAGCCAGTTCGAAGGCTCGCAAACCATTATGCTGTTGGGGGATGTAGGCCCCTACGAATCCCCCAATGGCGACTGGACCCGTGTAGAACAGTACGAGCGTCAGGCAGAGCGCCAGTTACTGCAGCAAATCAGCCGCTGGGTCGGCGACCGCGACAAGCGCAGCATTATCAGCCTGTATTCCGGCAAGCCCGTGAATAACCGTTCCAGTGGAAAAGATCAGGCCAGTTACAACTTTTTCAGGCAGGTAGCCGTGGCTGCAGACCAGCCTAAAAACTTTACCCAGAACCCCGGTAAAATGCTGGCCTACCTGCTAACCGCGATAGTAAAAGAAGACTAACGCATCAGGACCCATTGACACTATGCCAATAATTAACAATCCAAACCGGCCCGCTCCGGAGACAAAGCAACAACCGCCACCGGGCAAAGAACAGGACACTCAGGAGCAACCGGCCGAGCCAGAGTTGTCAAAAACAAAACCAGAGCCGGATAAAAAACTCAGCCCCCTGACGGCAGTGGCCATAGTGGTGTTGTTGATTGGTGCCTTAAGCGGCGGTGGTTACGCCTATATGCAATCGCAAACCCCGGTTATTAAAAAAGTGGTTGCCGAGGTAACAAGCGAATCAACGCCGGAAGCAACACCTGTAAATCCGGAGGAGCTGGAACTGGATATCAAAAACTATATCAAGCTGTCGACCCTGTATCATCTCACCAGTCAAGAAATCGAAATGAACACTATCAGCCTGATTGAAGCCCAAAAAACCGGGAGCAGTGTTTCCATCAATGCCATTGAATTGATTTTGAATCACAAAAAGAAAGAGCTGGTGGCCCTGCGGGATCGCATGGCCGATACCTTGGAATCCCTGTACACACATAACATGAACGACGGCAGGCAAGTGGAACGGGAGCTAACGAACACCATCACAACTCTGCAGAGCGAGCAAAAGCAAACGGCCGCAGACATGCTCATCATGGGTATGGAAACCATTAATTCGGTGCCTCCCATCATGGCGCCGAAAGAATACTTTAAAAATATGATTGATGATCGTTTGTAGGTTAATAGATACGACGCAAGCAAGGCTAGGCCAACGCAAACACTGGAAGAAAGGGATGCAACATGAAAACAGTCCACACATTTAAAACAGGCATTATCTTTGCCGTGGTAGTAGCTCTGTCCGGATGTTCTTCTAACGCATTCGATGACGCGGACACTAAAAAAGGTGCCACGTGGGGCGCCGTGATCGGTGGCGCGGTGGGCGCCATGTCCGGTGATGATGATCGTGACCGCCTTGAAAAAGGCGCCATTGGTGCTGCGGTGGGTGGCGTATTGGGCGGAGCAGCCGGTTACCAGGTGGGTAAATGGCGCAGCCAGTACGCAGAAAAGCACAATCGCATTGAATCAGACATTGCCGAAACCGATCAGAAAATCAAACACATCGAACGGCAAACCGCCAGTATTCGAAAACAAATAAGCTATCGTTCCCAGCAGATCGCACAAATGACCCGTCAGAACACCCAGCAACAAGCGAATATCAGGCGTGCCAAAATCATGCTGGATGACCTGAATAAAAACTTGGCGGTTAACGAAGAACTAAGCACCGAAACTCAGGTGCAGATGCGTTTGTTAGAACAGCAAATCACCGAAGTGGAAGGCCACCTGAAAACAATGCCCAACGATCCTGACTTGGTCAACATCCATAAAAACCTGCTGCAACATCGCGATGAACTGGTGGGATCGTTAAATACGCTTAACGGTATTCAGCCCCAGCTGATGGCCCAGAAAGAAACCCTGATGGCGATTACTTCGAGCTAACGAGAGAACCAAATGCGATTTAAAACCAAACTGAAGCAGGCCGCCATGGTCAGCCTGCTGGCCGGCCTGGCAGGCTGCGCCACCAACGAGACCGACCCCACCAAAGTATCATGGGGCGATATTATTGGCATGCAGGTGTCGGACGATTCGCGGTTGAATCAACACCTGGAAAAGCGCCAGCAGGAACTGGAGAACCTGCGGCAAAAAGCCCATCAGCTGGACCAGCGTTTGTGGAGGAAACAACGGGAACTGAACCGGCTGGATGCCGAGGCAAGTCAGCAGCAAGTCAAAACCCGGGCCGCCCAGAAAAAGCTGGCTGAATACAATCGACAGATTGAAACCAAGAAAGCGGAGCTGACAGCGGCCATTAACAAGGCCAAAGATCTGAAACAGAAAGAAGCGGATTTAAACGCCCGCCTGGCAACGTTCAATAGTGATCGCGAAGCCAGAGAAGAGCTGATGCGTTACCAGATTGAAATCGAAAAGCTGGAAAACGAAGTCGTTACTCTGGAAAACGCCATCGACCGGATTCTGCTGGTGCGTGCCAAGTACGCTACGGAAAACCAGTAACGCCCTTTCAAGCTTCAAAAACGCCTGACACATCCAGTCAAACCACCGGCTGGATATTTTCCAGTTCAGATTGCTGAATCAGTTCAAGGCGATTTATGCGCCGGACTCTGAGTGATGTTTTTTCGGAATCACACAGGGTGGGCAGACTTTAATAGACTGTTCATCCTAGGGTCACGCAAGCAGAATAACATGAAAGGGTACGGCATCCCGGTCCCAGCTTTCATCAAGGTTTACCGGTTTGCTCCACTCTTCACATACTTCCATCAGATCATCCATAAGGGCTTCTTTTTCATCCGGTTTTTCAGAGAGTAGCTGACCGCTGTTGGTAATAATCAATACATAGTTGTGTTTGTCGAGCCAGTCCAGATCGGTAAGGCATTCAATCCAGGCGTTCAGGTTATGGCCGAAGTAATCAGGGAATTCGAGTTTTTCGGCAAATTCACGATACAGCCCTTTGTAGTTGATCATATTGCTGCCATCCAGCACCACAATGTATGCATTGCTGACATTATGCCTGATTTGATCCAGCAGATTTGGCAGGGATTGATCTGAGCGGATAATCCAGGGAGGAGAGGGCTTTTGTAGCAAAGATGGAGCTATCATTTCATTTCCGTGAAGGTTTTGTAATGGTTGTTAGTGTAGTAAGCGCGCCCGTTACTGCCAACAACAATTCGCTCAGGACCTCTGTTGCGTCCTTTTACGAACTTATTCACATCATATTCTTTGTAAGTAATTTTTTTTCCGTTGGGTCCTGCTCTTGGTAGTATTTGTCCTCCGCCTCTGCCGTCGTTTTTGAATTTTCCCTGACCTTTATAGCCGTTGGGTGGCGCTCCAGTGCGCGTTTTGATCTGATTTAATACGTTGTAGGCTTTTCGTGGGATCTTCGCTTTGGGTTTGGTGCCGTACTTGTTCAGTAATCTGTTCCTGACATCTTTCGTGGTTTTGAAAGACCTTAGGGAACTAGGCTTCAGATTAACTTTCTTTCCTTTAGGAAGCTTGAAATTCGGATTCAGGTTCCTGTTGTTAATGGCTTTGTTTTTCAGAGGGTTACGCTTGGCGGTCGGCCTGAGGTTGCTCTTAGCCTTGGGTTCGGTCCGTTTGATTTTGAGCTTGAGCTTGGGCTTGGGCGGAGGTGGCGGTGGCTTTTTTACCGCGGCATGGGCCGAGTCATCCTGAAAAATAAAATCCACGCCAGTGGGCGTATAAAAACACAGTAGACTAGCAACCAGCGTGTAGAGCACCAGGCGCATATCAGCTCTCACGGACGAACTTTTTCATGCCGCTGTAGACCCGGCGGAAAACCTGTGGATCCTGATCATAGGTAAGCGCCAGGCGCTTGGCATCCTGCAGGGCTTTTTCCCGGATCAGTTCCAGACGCACGTGGGGGCTGTCCATAATTGCCTGGTTCATGGCCTGCATTTCTTCGTTCAGGTTGCCGCCCTGCTGGCGGGTTTGTGCAATCGCGATGAACGGGCCCAAAAGAGATTCCATTCCGGCACCAATAGCTTCATTCATGCCTTTATCTGTTGTTGTGATTTTGCGGGCAATCTGCTGGGACAGGCTGGGGTCAATTTCGGTAATGATGTTTTTATCGTTTACAAGAAACAGCAGGCTGGTCGTTTCGTTGAAAAAGTTATGCATGGCGGACACGTAAGTCAGGTTTGCCAGATAATCGGTACCAAGGCCGGAGACATCGCCGTCATAAAAGGCCTTGATTAGATCCGGACGGTTGTAAACAGAGGGATCGAATTGTACCAGCGTTTGCTGATACTGCTGCTGTTGAGGAACAGATCGAGCCATTACATTGGCTTGCGCGGCATTTTGCACCTCTGTCAGCCAGGCCCGGGCCGGTGTAAAGCCACCATTGATGGCGTTACGCAGGCGTGTAGTTGCCTGCTGCAGGTCATTGGTAATGTGCGCCAGGTAAGCTTCGGCGGCCGCGGAACCGGCGTTGGCGGCTTTGGTTAACAGCTCTTCAGCAAATGTCTCATCCCCCTGTAACAATGCAAGTCGCCCTAGGGCAAACAGGTAACGGGGTTCCTGCAGGTTCACCTCGGCATGAGGCAGGGCAAACTGAATCAGTTCGGCGGCTTCCTCCAACGGCAGGCTGGAAACTTCCTCGTCTGTGGCGCCTGCCAGCCCTGGTGGGTTTTGCTGATCCTCCGGATGAGCGGCCATATCGTCTATAGCGGTGAAAGCCAGCTTCGCATCACTGATAGTGGCATTGGCTGACGCCCCCGAAGCCGCAGAATTTCCGCTGGCTGCAGGGGCTGTCAAATAAGACTCTGCCGCTCCGGCGCCACCGTGGCCGGGCACCAACGTAGCCTGTAAACCGGTTTCACCATTGGGATAGAGCCACTCATAAGTCAGCCCATCCTGTATGCGGACCAGCCGGATACTGGCACCCTGCACACACTTGCTTTTGCCCCGGGTCAGGGTTTCCCTAAAGGTCACCTGCTCACTGCTGTTCTGCACGGCTGTGAGAGTGCCACCGCAACCAAGATCAAGATACCGGGTAGTGCCGGTGAGCTCGCCATTACTTTCGCTGATGTCGATCTGCAAGTTATACCTGTCGGTGCCGCTCTTGCCGAGGATGGCGGCCCGCCACTGACCGATAAAATCGTCGTTGCTCCCCTGCGCAACAGAGGGCATCAGGAGAATTGATGTGAAAGCACAGGCAAGCGTGGCACGGGAACTATTGAAGCGCATGACGAACGTCCTTACACATTAGTCTTCCTACATCTCTTTACCACAACAAAACGACGGTTGCACATTAGAATAAACGTTTGGTGTATTGGGTGGTTGAATAATGGTCAGGTTGTACGTATGTACAAACCAGACCTGTTTGTGCGCTTTTTATGGCAAGCCCCCGATACAGTAGACGCCTGATAGCGTTACACTAAACGCAAATCTACAGGTGTTGGTAATGAGCGGAAAGCGATACTCCGAAGAATTCAAAATCGAGGCGGTCAAGCAAGTCACGGAGCGTGGCTACAAAGTGACTGATGTGTGCCGGAGACTGGGGATTACCTCGGCCAGCCTGCACAAATGGATCAAGCTATACGGCGATGCTGGAAGCCAACACCAACAAATCAGCGAGCAGCAGGAAGAGCTGCGCAAGCTCAGAGCGGAATTGCGCCGGGTCAGCGAGGAGCGCGACATACTAAAAAAGGCCGTGGTAGATTCAACCGATCAGTGCAACATAATGCACACTGGTAACTATCGGGGCTTTCAGAATGCCGCAGCAAGTATCAAAGACCAGAGGGCTGACCTACCAGCAGAAGCAGGAGCTATGGGCTCGATGGAAGAAAGGGCAGTCGCTTAGCGAGATTGGCAGAGCCCTTGGAAAGCATGCTGGATCGATTACTGGAATGCTCGCCATACATGGCGGCATTGCCCCTCTGGGACGCTCCAGGTCAGCGAGGGTGCTTAGTAGCTATGAGCGCGAAGAGATTTCAATAGGCATCTCAGCTGGACTGACATTGACTCAGATTGCCGACTCGATGGGACGATCTGTCTCAACCATCAGTCGAGAGGTCAGTCGTAACGGTGGAAGAAGTTGTTACAGGGCGAACGTGGCAGATCGGCGTGCCTGGATCCAATCAAAACGTCCGAAAAAATGCCTTCTCGCATTGAATGAGCCTCTCCGTGCAGCGGTTGCCGAAAAGCTGAGCCTTGACTGGTCTCCAGAGCAAGTAGCAGGCTGGTTAAAACGCCAGTTCCCGGACGACAAGTCGATGCATGTGTCCCATGAAACAATTTACCGAAGTCTCTTTATTCAAGCCCGAGGTGTTTTGAAGAAGGAACTTGTCAAACACCTCCGATCAAGACGCGGCATGCGTCGATCACGGCACAGAAGCTCTGAAGAGGCAGAATCCCGCACCAGCATCACAGATTTGGTTTCTATCCGTGCTCGGCCAAAAGAGGTTGAAGACAGGGCTGTTCCTGGCCATTGGGAGGGAGACCTGATATCCGGATCCAAGAACTCACATATTGCGACGCTTGTAGAGCGACAGTCTAGATTTACGATGCTCGTTCATGTCGGCGGCAAAGATACGGAAAGCGTTGTTTCGGCGCTTTGTCGGGAAGTAGGTCAGCTCCCCGAGGAGTTGAAGAGAACCCTGACCTGGGATCGAGGGGGTGAGCTGGGTAACCACAGGAAATTTACGCTTGCGACCGACATGCAGGTTTATTTCTGTGACCCGAAGAGCCCCTGGCAAAGAGGCAGCAACGAGAACACCAATCGGCTGTTGCGCCAGTACTTCCCGAAGAAGACTGATTTATCGGGCTATTCCCAGAAGCAGTTAAATGAATTCGCAAGGAAGCTGAATGAACGACCGAGGAAAACACTCGACTACCTGACACCTTCTGAAAAGCTGCAAAGCATATTTGCATTGACCGGTTGAACTCACCGCAGCGTTCTTTGCCAAGGAGTCCAAGTAAAGTATCGCTTCATCAGGGCTCACCAGAGTGAATTTCGAGTCCGTGTCATGTGCCGAGTTCTAGGCGTTCACTTCAGTGGCTTCTATGCCTGGCTAAATGCACCAGAAAGCCCTCGCACCAAGGCCAACCGCCGCTTGGTGGGACTGATCAAACAAGCCTGGCTCGAAAGTGGTGGCGTGTATGGCTATCGGAACATCACCCTGGATCTCAAGGACCTCGGCGAGAGGTGCAGTAAAAATCGGGTATATCGATTGATGAAGACCGAAGGTATCCGCGCTCAGCGCGGCTATAAACGCCACAAAGGCTACTACGGCGGGGAACCTGCTCACGTCGCGCCCAATCACCTGGATCGTGATTTTGAGGCTCAGAAGCCTAAGGAAGGTCTGAATAACCGCTGATTTTTGCCGATGCTGGTTTTAGCCTGCAAAAAATCGAAAATTCAGACGCTATTCTCCCGCTATTTATGTGTTTTTTTGCCCGTTTCCCGCCATTTTGGCGGAAAACAGGCACACT
>NZ_JBSXOI010000016.1:0-2877 GCF_056859395.1 Marinobacter sp. L-80 | reverse complement strand
GAGGAACCCCAAGATGTACGTGCTCGGTAATGGTACGTTTAGTTCCATGCACCTTGCTTCCATCAGCCTTATGACTGACCACGCACTTTACCCTCTTGCTTTCGCGCCGACAGACGACGGAATAGCCTAGAAAGGTAAATCTGCGTATTCCAGACCAAGGTTGCCACTGATTCCAGACGAAGCCTGCCACCCATTCCACGCGAAAGCTGCCACTGATTCCACGGCAAAGCTGCCACCCTGGCAGGCTGCCTGATTTCCCCATCAAAACGTCCGGCGCGGGATAACTAACGGTACTCTGCTCCTTTTCATCCGGAGAGGGCCAGATGCCAGCGATGAGGTTATCCATGCGTAAAATCAAAGAAGTCCTTCGCCTCAAGTGGGAGCGAGGGCTGAGTAACCGGCAGGTTGCCGCAGCCTGCGGCATCAGTCGCCCCACTGTGAGCGAGTATCTGCGGCGTGCTGCTGAGGCGGAGCTTGGCTGGCCGCTGCCAGAGGATCTGAGTGAAGCCCAGCTGGAGCAACGGCTGTTCCCGCCACCACCGGATCTACCGGCACAGGTCCGAGGCATTCCAGACTGGCAGCGGATCCACGATGAACTCCGGGGCAAGAACGTCACCCTGTTCCTGCTCTGGCAGGAGTACCGGGAAGCCAATCCGGATGGCTACCAGTACAGCTGGTTCTGCGAGCACTACCGGGCCTGGCAGGGCAAGCTGGATCTGGTGATGCGTCAGGACCACCGAGCCGGTGAAAAGCTGTTCGTGGACTATGCTGGGCACACGGTGCCCGTCATTGACCGCACCACCGGTGAGATCCATGAGGCGCAAGTCTTTGTGGCGGTGATGGGTGCGTCCAATTACACCTACGCCGAGGCCACCTGGAGCCAGACCCTGCCGGACTGGATCGGCTCCCACATCCGAGCCTTCGAGTTCCTGGGCGGCGTGCCGGAACTGGTGGTTCCGGATAACCTCCGTTCCGGCGTCAGCAAGGCCCATCGCTACGAGCCGGACCTCAATCCGACCTATCAGGATATGGCTGGCCATTATGGCGTGGCCGTTGTCCCTACACGGGTTCGCAAGCCCCGTGACAAGGCCAAGGTGGAAGGTGGCGTATTGATCGTTGAGCGCTGGATCCTGGCGGCCCTGCGCCATCGTCAGCACTTCTCCCTGGGGCAGCTCAACGCCACCATCCGTGAGCTGTTGGAGAAGCTCAATAGCCGCCCCTTCCGCAAGTTGCCCGGGTGCCGGCTTGATCACTTCAAACAGCTGGACCAGCCGGTTCTACAACCGCTACCCGCCGAGCCGTATGTCTACGCCGAGTGGAAAAAAGCCCGGGTACACATCGACTACCACGTGGCCATCGATGGGCACTACTACTCGGTGCCCTACACCCTGATCAAGAAAGAGGTGGAGGTCCGGATCACCCACAACACCATCGAATGCTTCCACCGGGGCAACCGGATCGCCAGCCACCGGCGTTCGGATCAGAAGGGTCGGCATAGCACCATCGCCGCTCACATGCCGGAGTCCCATCGCCAAGCCGGCGAGTGGACCCCAGAGCGACTGACCGCCTGGGCAGCCAAGACTGGACCGGCAACTGAAAAGCTTATCCGTACCGCGCTGGGGGCAAGAAAGCATCCGCAACAGGCCTATCGGTCCTGTCTGGGCATTCTCCGGCTGGGCCAGAGCTACGGCGAGGCACGATTAGAACGTGCCTGCCAACGCGCCCTGATGCTGGGCAGCTGCCGATACAAGAGCATCGAATCCATCCTCAAGCATCGCCTGGATGAGCAGCCCCTGGAAGAGCAACAAGAACTGGCCTTACCCGACACACACGACAACATCCGTGGCCCCGCCTACTACCACTGAAGGAACCTGACATGCTGAAACATCCCACGCTGGATAAGCTCCACGCCCTCAAACTGACCGGCATGGCCGCCGCCCTGGCGGATCAATCGGCCACCCCCGACATTACCGACCTGAGCTTCGAGGAGCGCCTTGGCCTGCTGGTCGACCGGGAAATGACGGAACGGGACAACCGGCGCATGAGCAGCCGGCTACGCCGGGCCAAACTGCGACACGCCGCCATCCTCGAAGACATTGATTACCGGAACTCACGCGGCCTGGATAAAGGGCTTATCCAGGGCCTAGCCAGCTGCCAGTGGGTGAAGGAACACCTGAACGCGCTGATCACCGGTCCCACCGGGGTCGGGAAAACCTGGCTGGCCTGTGCTCTGGCACACAAAGCCTGCCGGGAGGGGTACACCGCCCAGTACGTCCGCCTGACCCGGCTGCTACGAGAGCTGACCATCGCCAAGGGCGATGGCCAATACTCAAAGCTCCTGACCAGCCTGGCCAAGGTCGACGTGCTGATCCTGGATGACTGGGGGCTGATGAAGCTGAGCGCGGAGAACCGGCGGGACTTGCTGGAGGTGCTGGAAGACCGACATGGCCGGCGCTCCACCATCGCCACTAGCCAATTACCCATCGAGGAATGGCACGGCATCATCGGTGACGCCACTCTGGCAGATGCCATCCTGGACCGGCTCGTACACAACGCCTACAAGATCAATCTGCGGGGCGAATCCATGCGAAAACAGCAGGCAAAGTTGACGGGCACTGAGACTTCGGAGTAAGAAGAGAAACCCCGCGTCGCTACGCTCCGATGGGTGGCAGCCTTGCTCCGGTCCGGGTGGCAGGCTTCACGTGGAATGGGTGGCAACCTTCAGCGGTTTACGCATAAATCCTTGTTTTGGGTCCACGATGCCAGATTTCTCTTGCGAGATTTCCAGCCTCAACTCCGTTTCCACGAAGCGGGTGACGTCTGCCATGATTGCTTTCGCTTCCTGCTTAGTGCCAATGACACCAATCAAAAAGTCGT
>NZ_JBSXOI010000015.1:0-2112 GCF_056859395.1 Marinobacter sp. L-80 | reverse complement strand
TCAGGCCGAACCGGACTGGACGCTGCCGATACACGACAACCAGGTGTTTGGCCAGGTTCTGTTTGACCGGATGGAATACCAGCGTGACGGCGACAACGAATTGGCCCTGTGGGACGCCCAGGCCTGGATTGGTAAAGATCGCAATCGGCTCTGGGTCGAAACGGAAGGTGAGACTGATCTATCCAGCGACAGCGGCGACATCGAAAATTTTGATGTGCAGTACAGCTATCGCTTCGATCGCTTCTGGGATATACAGACAGGATTGGGTGCCCAGACAACGTTTGGCCCCAGCCCTAATAAGGAGCGCTATTCGGCCATTGTTGGATTGCAGGGACTTGCCCCCTACTGGTTTGAGGTAGACACAAATCTCCGAGTCACCGACGACGGTGACGTGTCATACGATCTTGAAGCCGAGTACGACTGGCTGCTGACCCAAAGGCTCATTTTGCAGGGCCGCGGCGAAACGCTCGTTGCCTTCAGCGATGTTGAGGAGTGGGGCGTCGGTAGTGGCATCAATAATGTGGGCCTGGGGCTCCGTCTGAGATACCACTTTTCGAGGGAGTTTGCGCCCTACGTGGGTGTTTCTTACACCCGCTTTCTGGGCAACACAGAGGACCTTCGTGAGCGCGAGGGGGAAGACGTCGAGTCCTCCAGCTTCGTGGCGGGCGTCCGGTGGTGGTTTTAGTACGATAATGCCCAGTAGAAAAGGCTGGCCCCTTTGCGTGGGTCAGCTAGTGTCCTCATTTGGAGGATTTCGTCAAAATCATTGCCGACCTTCCGCATGTTCGGCTCAATGACAAACGGCCGGACTAAGGCCCGGCCGTTGTATCAGATCATGAAATTACACGTTGATCAGTAACTGATATTGACCATAGCTACGACCTTATAGGTATCCTCCGGGTCATCTCCGTAGAAGTCTCCCATGAAACCGTAAGAACCGCGGAGGCTGATGTCATACACGCCGGCAAACTTTTTACCAAGCTGAGCAGCGACTTCAGTACCAAGGGTTGAGCCGTTGGCCTGAGCAGCGCTGTCGGGCGCGTCGTCGGCAGCGCGGAAGTATCCTGTGCCGTACTTCAGGTAGTAGTCGTTGGAAAGTTCCTGATCACCCGAGACTATCAGCCCCATCAGACCGTATCCCTGGTAAGCTGCGTCATAAACTGACTTGGCCCCCTGGGAACCATTGTTGTAGTAGTAGTCTGTTCCGAAGATTTGCAGATTGCTGCTATTCAGCTCCCAGCCTGACTGGTTTGCCGCGAAGCGATCTGCACCATTGCTGCTGTCATCAGCCGGAATGTAGATGCCGTGAATCTTGAGGCTTGCATTGCCCCAATGCCTCTGGGCATACAGATTCAACATGTACGTGTCGCCATCTGTTGCGTCAGAGTCACGCCCGGACGACTTTTTGTAAAGTACCGAGCCGCTATAGCCCATTTTGTTAAAGGTAAAATCGGCGTAGGCACCGAAATAGTTGTCATCCGTTCGAGCCGCCGTACCATTCAGAGCATCCGGACTGCTGTTGCTGATCTGAGCTCCGGTAAGGCCGTAGTGGAAAACCTCGCTGGGATGAAGTTCGGCACTCAACATGTAGAAGTCCACGTCGTCCGCAGAATCTCTATCGTTTTCTTCCCACTTGAACCAGCCACCTGTCAGCGTGGCCATACCAACATTGCCCGCAAAGGAGACGCCATTCATGTCGTCGTTGGTAACAAGGCTCTCGTACTTGCCGAAGCCATACCCCTGGACGCCCGCTCGCACCTTCCAGTCGCTGTTCGGCACCTTCAGTTCAGCGTAGACATTTTTGGTCTCAACGCCAACGCCGTCGGCGCTGAGTTTGCCGCAATTGTCACCCTGGCAGCTTCCCTTCTCACCCCAGGGAGAATCGAGCTCACCGTACCAAACCAGGCTCACGTTATCGTTGAGGTCGCCGGTGATCTTTGCACGCAGGCGCTGGTCAACAAATGAACTGCTGTTCTCGTTGGTTTCATCCAGGCTTTCTGAGGTCGCCTGCAGGCGGTAATAACCGTTCACCGTGAAGGGGGAATCGCCTTTCTTGAGCTCTTCCACTTCAGCCGTCAGTTGATTTATTTCAACCTTCAGGTCTTCTACGGT
>NZ_JBSXOI010000014.1:0-2323 GCF_056859395.1 Marinobacter sp. L-80 | reverse complement strand
TTCTGGGTCTACAAACAGATTTCAGCGTCTGGGTGCGACTGATGTTTGTTGCGGGGTGTCTCATTTCAATCGGTATCGGCGTTTGGGTTTCCAAGCCGGTTATGCAAGATACCGGCTCGGACAAAACGTGATAGGAATTCGGTTCTGGGGAGATAGGATCAGAAATGACTAAGAAAAAGCACCTCGAAGTATATAGCGATGAACTTGTCAGAAGCTCGAATAATTATCATCAGCTTCATGTAGCCATAGCCTTTCTGATCGAGGTGTTCACGGATGCAGAGAACGACATGAACACCGCATTAGAGGAGCTATCAAAAACTGCCGGACATAAACGTGAACCTTACAAGGTAGTTTCCGATGAGCTGGTTAGAGAGCAGATAGACCTGCTGAAAACAATGCAAGAATCTGAGGGTAGTAATCTCAGAAGGCTACTTCAGAAAGAGAGCGCTTTCGACCTTGTTTTTGAGGACCAATACCCAATGGTAACCGGGTATCCAGATTGGATTAACGATCTCTTTCCTTATTTCCAACCACAAGATGTGATGCGCAACATCTCGGCTGAAGGTGGAACCGTTATTAGAATTTTTGGGGATGATTTTTTGGCAGTCCCTACTTCTGTCCATGAAAGCTTTATTCAGGTTTGGTGGCCAGTTGCCGGACAGGTGGAAGAGCCCGGCTATCTGAAAAAAGTTGCCGATCGTGTCTGGGAAAGCTTCGGTCTGGAAAGATAGTTTAGAAATCCGTCGCCCGAAAAACTGGTGATTATCATGGGAAAACGGCCATGTATGTGAATGAGGACGAATGTGAGGCGGCTGGGCTAGACCCTGAAGAGGTTAAGCGGATAGCCACAGGCTTGAGTCGATATGCCAAAAAAGCTGAGGCCCTGGGCCTTCAAATATTTGGTGGCACTGGGACTGGATCTCTTCGCTTTGATGACGGTGGCCCTGGGAAACTTGTTGTCGCCGAGATTGAGGGAAACTTTGACGGGGGCGACGGCGGATCAACGGTATCAAATGGCGGCCTACTAAGAGGCGAATGTTAATGGGAATGCGATAATTTTACGTGGAGCAAATCATGAACGTCGATCGTGTTGTTGAAAAAATTGAACTGGCTCATGCGAACCATGATGCAGAGCTCGTGAAAGAACTTACTCAGAGTTTCAAGCTAGACTTGTATAAAAAGTGCTCAAATGAGGCATCAGGTGGTGATGCTGAGCGCTTTGAGCGGTTCCGGGGTGCAGATGAGCAATGGCAGGAGTTTGAGGAGAAGCTTTCGCATCTCGGCTATTCCAAATTGCCAAGCCTGTTCCGTGATCTGGTTGCCAAGAACGAGCCAAGCGTAGCGAGCCAGCTTGGCTGGCTATAATTCGATAAGCCACATTTTGATTGGAATCCGAGTGCCGTGATATGAACCTTGAACAATACAGACAAGACCTTCTCTCTGAGGCCGAAAGATTCATCAACTGGTGGCATGAGCACCACCAGAAGAACCCGGATGCATATCCACTGGAGATGCCGGAAGGCGAATGGGATGAGCAGTTTCGAGCCTGGCAACAAGTTGACTGATTGGAAACCGACGAGGAGACGCAATGCTTGAGCCGATAAGCGAGGACACTAGCACTAGCTGTGTAGAACACGACTGGGCTGATTCCGTGATTTTTTGCCAGTATGAGAGGTACGGCGGGAAGGCATTCGCTCACGCCCCAGCCGAGCTTGGTTTCATGGCGTTCTCGAATGGTTTCTGGGTTGATGCGCGGGGGCTTTTCTCAAGCGAAGAATCGGTCGAATGGGTTGCACCGGAGAGAATCTTGGCGCTCTTCCGGGAGCGCGGCACTCGCCCAAGTCTGTCCAGCAACGTTTTAATGATCGACCACAGATAATGGGAATTCGACATTGAACTACGAACCCGGCTCTAGCCCAAGATTCAGATCCTCATCGGGTGTAATCCGAAGTGCCAATCCTCACGCCTCTAAACCGAGGATGACGGTAACAGATGCTCGATGCTTGCTTAATGATCTCTATTTTGAATTGGCCAAGCACGATCCGGAAGCCGCAGAGAATATCTGCAAAAAGCATAATGCCTAATGGGAAAACGATCAAAGGTAACTGCAAGAGTGATCTATGGAGAGAATATTGACAGGTAGTGGCAACCCGACTTCGAGAAACATGGCGAGATTCAAAGTTTTGTTTCCAATTAACTTTGTCGCTTTTATCGTTATGGCGATTCTGGGTCTACAAACAGATTTCAGCGTCTGGGTGCGACTGATGTTTGTTGCGGGGTGTCTCATTTCAATCGGTATCGGCGTTTGGGTTTCCAAGCCGGT
>NZ_JBSXOI010000013.1:0-6899 GCF_056859395.1 Marinobacter sp. L-80 | reverse complement strand
TCACAACCCACTCCTTCACTAACATGCCCCCGGCCATCGATAAAAGCCGGGGACAGTAGCTGGTTCTGTGGCCTGACGGCCACCCGGGGGTGGGTCAAAACTAATGGCCAGTAGTGGGTCATTTTAATTGGCCACTAACAGCTCCCACTCATATTGCTTATGGATGCCGCGGATAGTCTGACCGGGCTTAAGGCGGAGGCCCAACAGCCTGCCCAATGCGTCTGCTTGTTCCCATGTCCAGTGCCTGTTCTGCCTGGGCTGGTAGACGCAAGGGAGCGCCAAACCTTGCTTAATTCGGCTCCGCCGAATGCTGTGCAACCCATCGTAGCTTCGGGTGATCTCCACGTCATCAAACCGCCATCGATGCGGTGCTCTAACCGAGGAAAATTCTGCATCGAGAAACTCTCCCCCCAGATCGGCTGCGAGCAGTTGGGCATCACGGGTTTTTTTCCGGTGATCACCCCGGCACTGATCGCAGGCAACGTACGCCGGTGATGTGTTAACTTTTTTCGCAAGTTGCTCCAATTGATAAATTGACCGCTTCGCGTGATGAGAAGCATTTTTCTGGCACTGTAATTCGAAGCTTCCGGATGCTTTGGAGGGCTCAGCGACGATGGCGAAGCCAACGACTTTGCACAACCGCTCAGCTTTTTTTATGCACTTCACGAGAAATACCTGATTGGTTGTAAGCTTCCGCTGTGCGGAGATTCTTCGCCTGCAAAAGGAACACCATCGGCCATCGAACTGGGCGTCTTTTTCGCGGCTTTTTATCTGTCGAAGACTCAAATTGTTGGGCTGTTCGCAGTGATCGCAGAAAAATCGATGCTTTACCGTCGCGTTTTGATACTTGTCGCCGGTGAGCTCGACCCTTACGGTGTGGTGTTCGCCCAGCCACCGCTCAAATTCTGCCTGGGAGTCGGCTAGTTTTTGCCTTGCTAAGCGCTCTGCCGCGCAGGCTTGGCACCAAGTGTCCTGATAAATTATGGATAGTGGCGATGTGGGCCATTCGGGATGTTCCGAATGCCCACACTGAACGGATACGCGCGACGTTAACCCGATATACTCCGAGACAAGCTCACCACCACGCTTCTTTATTTTATCGAGTAACGTCTGGCGCATCTCGTGCGCCCTGTAGAGAAATGCGAGATCGAGAAGGCTTCGATCATAAGCCGGCACCTCAAGGCCCGCCGCCAGAATCGCGTTTTCAACGTGATCAAACATGCGATCAACTGGCCATCCGGGATTCAATTCCCACACGATAATCAGATCGACATTCTGTGCTCCGAGAATAGCGCGTTTCCGGGCATCGCGGTCTTGCTGATCTTGAAAGTCCGCTTCGGTTTTATGGTAGAAATCGACGCGTTCTTTGTGAAATCCGCCTTGATGTTCGTATGCAGTCGTCTCAGATAGATTCAGTCCGTCGAGTTCCAAGCCTTTAAGCCAGGGCGGGTGAGCTTTCGGCATCGGCTCACCAAGAATAATTTCGAGAACCGCCCGGCCGATGGCCTCTGGGAGAGACTTTTTTAGGTCATGGCAGTGTTGGCACCACCCCCCCTCACGTAGTTTGTCGAGCGACACAGCTGCTTCATGATTATGTGGACACAAAAAATGAATCCGCGTGGAACTATTTTGGTACACCGCATCTGGCGCAAGGCGCCCTCCGCGTTTCTCTATATGCGCCCGGGCATCCAGCGCGGCCTGTATCCGGCGTTGGAAATTGCCGCCCTTTGTGGTGGTTAATGAATTAATCTCCGAAAACAGGATAGTCGCGTTGCTCTCATTTGCGATTTTCTTACACGTCGGGCACCCGTGGAACGCATAGTTCAGTTCGTGCAGCTGTGGTGAATATGATGTATCACAGACCACGCACCGCACGGGAAGTGGAACCCCATGATGGATTCTCGAAGGAACGTCCGAAGCCGAGGCCCATTCGACACAGCCCTCAGTGATTGCGTGCAGAATCCTGGGCGCGTCCACGTGAGGTCGATGCAGCCGAATGTTAGAGCGAAAACTCGTACAGAGTGGGCAATTAGGCTCTTTTTTTGCCAATGTGCCACCTCCGCAAATGACCTGAACACCACAGGGCTTATGTTCCGCTACCCAGTCGTCGGATATTTTTAATGCGCCATTCGGCAGAATCTTCCAGGCGCTCGCCCGATCGAAAAGTCGTTTCTCCATGGAGTGCTGTCCTACTCGGCATGATTTTCCCCTCTTTTTTTGATCACACACTGACCCCTGACACATCACGTGATCAGGGCGTGTTGTAAGTGATTGCAGATTTCTCAGTGATTGCACGGTCGGTTTCCCCTGAGGCCCCACACACCGGTGCCCCTCTCGATCCTTGAATTCGCATACGAGGGTCAACCGATCCTGCATTACTAGAATCCGGTTTTGTTTCGGATTCTCTCGAACCAGTGACCAGGTGGATTTAACCGAACACAGCAACCGCTCAACGCGATCCTCAGTCCACGGCTCGGTTCTCCTGAAACCATTCTCCCAATCGCACACCCGACACGATGAGATCTTTGATTTGGTGAAAAGGTGGAGTCCACTGGTTTCAAATCGAATACGGTGTTTTGGGCAAAAGCCGGTCAGCGTCGTCTCAGAAGTTACCAGCACCTCAAAATGATCATATTTGAGGGCAGCCAGGTAGGCTCTTCGACTATCCCTAAATGAGGTAAGCGCGTCGATTAGGTCGTTGTAGGAGGTCGGGTATGTAATACGGCGTCGGATGCACATAGAGTGTTATCCTTTCTCAAGAAAACATCGTTCGATACAGATCAGCCTAGACAATCCTCCCTAATCTGTGTCGACGTGAAGATGTGTTTTTCGCACGCATTGGTCGGGCTAGCGTCTTGGAAGGGGGGTAGCGTGTAAACGATGGGTGGCTGGAATGGCTGATGTGAATGAAGAGGAAGTTGTGGCTGAACTGA
The DNA here is from genome assembly GCF_056859395.1 of Marinobacter sp. L-80. Taxonomy (NCBI): domain Bacteria; kingdom Pseudomonadati; phylum Pseudomonadota; class Gammaproteobacteria; order Pseudomonadales; family Marinobacteraceae; genus Marinobacter; species Marinobacter sp. L-80. The sequence goes on along the minus strand of NZ_JBSXOI010000013.1, from coordinate 3,966 downwards.
GGGAGCAGGTTTATCGTGAGATTTTTGAGCTTTTCGAAGGTAATAGAGCGGCTGCTGAACAATGGCTTTCTTCGCCGATTACGGTCTTGGGCAACCAAGCCCCGATATCGCTAATGGAGAACAGACGGGGGCTACAGAAAATACGCAGCCTCATCAAAAAGTGGGAGCAAGGAGCTGCCTCATAGTAAAGCTGCTCAGTCAGACGGCTGTACTAAAATGGTCGGTCGAGCTACGGCCGAATCCACACGGGAAAATACTGCGTGGGGCGCCGGAGATGGTAAGACCCTCTGCGGAGATTGAAAGGCCCGTCTTGTCAGGTACACGAACGGCCATATTCACTGTACTAGACCGTTCGCCTGCGCTTTTAAACAAAAGCGAACATCCGCGCTGCGCCCTATCAGCACCAATCTCCTCTCCGCAGAGTCGAAAAATTTATCCCCTTCGGATGGCATCCTATACCTCGAAAACTCCATTCCAGTTCTTTAGAACTAGGGCTTATGCCGTTTTATGATTATGCGACTGATCAAAAAAAGCACATAGTAATTAGCATAAGCAACAGTTTTTATCTGCACAATAAGTGCAGCCTCTCGGAAGCCAAACCCCGAGAGCATGGAACAGCTTCTTAAAAGCATTTGTATCAGGTCGATCTCAGCGGCAGATCATAAGCCGCAACCTTTCCTAATACACGGCATCTCTGCCAACAATCCCAGAACCACGATCAATAGAACAATGGAGGGAAAACTAATGGATTATGAAACGGACTATCTAGTGATTGGCAGTGGTGCCACAGCAATGGCTTTTGTGGACATGATGCTCACACAAACCGACGCCACCTTTTTGATGGTTGACCGCCGTCCAAAAGTGGGCGGGCACTGGAACGACGCGTATCCTTTTGTGCGATTACACCAGCCCTCAGGCTTTTATGGCGTTGCTTCGCGACCATTAGGGCGTCATAGACTGGATGAAACAGGGTTTAACACTGGCTTTCTCGAATTAGCGACGGGTGTTGAAGTCCTAAACTACTTCCATTCACTAATGGACGAAGTATTTATTCCATCAAAGCGTGTTCAGTATCTGCCGTTATGTGACTACACAGATAACGGCACTATCGTCTCACTGATGTCAGGTGAGGAACACGAGGTCACAGTGAACAAAAAAGTGGTGAACGCCACTCTCATGACCACGGAAGTTCCGATGACTCACACACCCCGATTCGAGGTTGCAGAAGGGGTGAAGTGTGTTCCCCCCAACCATCTGTGTCGACTGGCGCCGCAGTACAAACACATCACCATACTCGGCGGCGGCAAGACTGGGATCGATAGCATCACCTGGTTACTGGCTAATGATTATCCGGCTGACAATATCACCTGGGTGATCCCCCGCGATTCATGGTTTTACAACCGTCGAAATTTCCAGCCTGACGAGGCCTTCTTAGGTCAGGCACTGGAGTTTTTTGCCAGTCAAACAGAAACCTTTGCCACGGCCAGAACCGTCGAGGAAGTTTGCTTGGGCATGGAGTCGGCAGGTAACTGGCTGCGCCTGGATAAGAGTATATGGCCCAGTATGTTTCATGCAGCCATCATCACCGAAACAGAGCTTGAGCAAATTCAACGCATTACCAATGTTGTCCGACTCGGTCACGTTGAAGCGATCAACGCAAATGGCATGCAGTTAACCCAGGGTGAAGTCAGCTGCGAGCCAGACACCTTATACATAGACTGTACCGCCAGCGGGGTTGGTAAACACTGGGAAGATCTCCCTCCTGTTTTTCAACATGATCGGATTAACCTACAGCCGATCAGCGTATGGCAAGCCTGTTTTAGCGGCGCATTAATCGCCTTTATAGAAGCCAACATTGAGGATGAGGCATTGCGGCAAGCGATGACTCACTCAAGCCCCTATACGGATACAGTGAGAGACTTCCTGACATCACAGGCAAACATGATGATGAATATCGCCCACTGGAAAGCGCACCCAGAGGTTGCACAGTTTCTAGTGGATTGCCGTCTCGATGGTTTTGCTCGTCTTATCGCCAACATCAGCCCCGATGACCAGGAAAAGCATAACCAGCTTCAACGTTTCGAGCAGAACTTCGAAGGCGCGGCGAAGAACCTTTTTCATTTGGCAGCGACTGCCTAAGCAACCGGATGCTTACTGATGGATACGCACATTCAATCGATAGAATCTGGTTTGCCAGCGCCTGATATTCAAATTTTAGAGATCAATGGGCTAACCATGAAGGTTGCTAGCATGGGCAGTGGGCCTCTGGTGGTGTTATGCCATGGTTTTCCTGAATTGGCGATTTCCTGGCGTAGTCAGATTGCTGCTCTGGCTGCTGCTGGGTACCGGGCGGTGGCACCTGACATGAGAGGCTACGGTGGAACAACGGCTCCATCAGAAGTCAGCGATTATACAATGCTGCACATTGTAGGAGATATGGTCGAGTTGGTCCGCGCCCTAGGCGAGAAACAGGCCGCTATTGTGGGACATGATTGGGGTGCACTTGTTGCCTGGAGTTGTGCCTTACTACGGCCCGACCTTTTTACCTCTGTCGTAGGAATGAGCGTACCTTTCGTGCCTGTTGCTTCCGTCGATATTTTGTCTGCTTTGCGCGATGCAGGCGTCGACCATTTTTATCTTCAATACTTTCAAGCCCCCGGTGTGGCTGAGGCCGAGTTGGAACAGGACGTTGCGGCGTCCATCCGCCGGATGCATTACAGCGCCTCTGGCGATGGGCCGGACACTGTCACCTTTGGCATGCTGAAAACGGGTAAAGGTATTCTGCATAACACAGTGGAGCCTGAAACACTGCTGGATTGGCTGAGCGAGCGGGACGTTGAGGAGTATGCGTCAGAGTTTCGAAGAACGGGCTTTGATGGCGGGCTTAACTGGTACCGCAACATTAAGCGGTCATCGGAATTAATGGCGCCCTGGCGAGGGCAAGTCATTCATCAACCTTCCCTGTTTATTGCTGGCGAGGCTGATGACGTACTCAAGTTTCCAAATGCTCAGGCTAATATCGATAATTTTTCTAACACATTACCTGGCATGCGCGGTTGTCACATTCTCCCCAGTGCGGGGCACTGGATTCAGCGCGAGCGGGCGACAGCAGTGAATGAGCTTTTGATCGAATTTCTTGGCGGCCTCAAGAATGCCGGCTGAACACCAAGTTTTCAGCTGTTGAGGATATAGGGAGCCTGCCAAATTAACGTAACGAACGAATGTTCCGTCTAAGTCCTGTTTGCTGTCGAATGCAGCTCACTTGCCGAGTTGGAAACCTATGAAAGTCCAAAAACTGAAGCTATATCATTTCCCCGCGACTCGCAGTGCCCGTGTGCGGTGGGCGTTGTACGAAACAATTGGAGATGAGTTTGAACTCCAAGCTTTGGATCTGTATCGCGGAGACCAATACCGCGACGAGTATTTGCAGAAGAATCCAAACCACAATGTGCCGCTGCTTGAAATCACCATGGAGGATGGTTCTGTCCAACGGATGCTAGAAAGCGTAGCGATGGTGGAATGGCTGGTAGATTCATTCCCGGAGAAGAAGCTCTCGCCCCCTGTTGGGCTATCACCTGAGCGAGCCGATTATCTGCAAATGGTGCACTTTGGTGGCACCTGGATGGATATGATGCTTTGGCAAGTGCGGATACACGAGCACGTCCTGCCTTCAGACCAGTCTGACCCACGAACGATCGATCGATATCGACAGAAGTTCGTAGAGGAAGTGGAGCCGCAACTTAAAGAAAGGTTGTGCCAGACTTCCTTTATATGCGGCGACGCATTTTCAGGAGCGGATATCGTGATTGGCCATAACGTGACTTGGGAGGCTGTAAACCAAATTGTGTAACTGCCCACGACTGAGTAGTCTTTTCAAAAGGATACCATCGTGGGTACGCAATTGGACCAAGAAAAACTTAAAGCTATGGCCGCCGAGCTGGCCAAGGACATCAAGTCTGAAAAAGA
>NZ_JBSXOI010000012.1:0-7202 GCF_056859395.1 Marinobacter sp. L-80 | reverse complement strand
AAACGCTGGAAGCGGATCAAGGGGTTCGACCAACTGAAGCTGGTCGTGGACAACGTACAGTTTCAGGATGGAATAGAGGTGGAAGACCAATCTGACAGGAACGCTGCCTGATGGTCATACACCAGATTTGACAATAACTCCGGGTCAATGGCGGCTATATCGTTTGTGTCAATAGCGAAAAAAACACATATGGGAAAGCTCGGGGAAACAAAATCTTATGGGTATTCATGAAGACTCCGTTTCGTTCGACGGTACAATCGTCGTCTTACATCCAGCAAGTGCACCACACGTCGTTAATTCCGGCGGGGTGCTTGAGTTTGAGGAAGATTCCTCAATTGTCCTGCCTGCCCAAAAACAGCTAAAGGACGCCGTGGTTTCAGCTCTTAACGATTTTCGAGATATGAGGAAATTGGCGGCGACTTCCGTAGAGTGGCGTCTCAGGATTGAACCTACGCACAATGTCGAATTCCCGGCAACTTACGTTGTGAGGCTCGTAGGGCCTGGGGCTACGGCTTCGGAGGTGGAAGTATTCAGGGCTGCCGCTCGATTGGTATTTAGGGATTTGATCCCACAGAGGATATTGGGCGAACCGGAAGATGAGCCAATTCTTTCCGAAAAGGAGCAAGAGTTTCTTGGAACCCTTAGCCGAGGGATAGCGGCAAAATTTGCGAGCCGCTCGATCAAGCAGGGCGTCATGGTGAGGTTTGGCTTTGAAGATCTCGGTGGGGCAACGGTACAGGGTGTCATGCCGTCTTTAACGGTCGAGCAAAAAGCTCTTGGCACCATGTGGGCGGCAGGCAGGCCGTTAGGGTTCGACGAGCAAAAAAGTACGGTGACGCTGTGGGTGACACCCGGCGCTAACGATGAGGACGCCTCGGAAATCGAGGGAAGAACTGAGATTTTGTGCCACGATCTGGATTTCCTTCGTGTCTTCGCCAGAGCCTATGCGAATCGCAGTTTGGTTAAGTTTCAAGTGGTGAGCCAACAAGAAGCCAGAAAGCAAAAAACGGTATTGACTCTTCTTGAACTAGAAGAAGTGGCGGTGGACCCTGCGGAGAGCTTCGACCTTCAGTTAGGATAGGGGGGGTAACGGCGTCAGTGGTGCGGGTTTCGGGCAGTAGGCCGATGCAATTGCGATGAAGAGTAGTACCAACTCCAGGCGATCATGGATTTGGGTAATCATAGGGCTGGTGAGGACTAATCCCGCGTAAGAGCGCGCCCTGGTGTAGTTTTTATCGTAATCCTCGTTGAAGGTGTCGAGTTGCAGCGAGGCGGCTGCCGGTACAAATTCACCTGCCAGAACCACTCTTTGAGCTCGGGGAGCATAATCCGGTTTGCTCTTTATGACGACTTTGTACGAATTCTCGGGGATTTTGAATGCGTCCACCAGAAGCCGCATCAGGTGAGCATCTTCGACCTCGTTCATCAGCAAGTGGCCATTTCTACCAACGAGATTCGAGGCCTGGGCGAGAGAAGGTAGCGGTCGGTCGGTGTCCAGTTCCTCACAGTTGTGCAGCTCGTCGCACATCTGCAGCAGTCGGGGCCATACGGCAGTCGAGCGAGATTTCAGTAAATACTTCGGCAGTTTGGTGCCGTACACGAATGCCTTCTTCATTTGTTCCGGGTCATAGACCTTGAACCGCAACCCCGCATTTATCCGGTCAACCAGAATTTCTACATCGGCGAGTTCTCCCGGTGGCAGGCGAAGCATCGGTTCGATTCCGTGAGCCGCGTACCCAAGCGCCATCAGTCTCAGAGCTTCCATCACAATAAGGGGCGTGAGTCTGGTTCGCTGTGCAAAAATGGTGGGAGCCGCACTCTCGACTTCACTGGCGGATTTTACAGGCCAACGATCAATCTGGACGGCCTTTGAAATCGTGCCGGCGTAGTGGGTGGTTACCGGAGTGAGCCTGTCTGCCCACTCTGTCATCATGCGGTTATAGGAGCGAAATTGCGTTCGAGGCGAGTGGTGCCCGAGCGCCCGGGCGATCGCCATAGAGCCGCGTCTTGACGGCAGCCCGTGGTTGCCGAGCAGTACCTTTCGGAGGCTCTCCCTATCGACCGATTCAGTGAGTTTTTGGGCAAGCGGTGTGTCTATCTCAAACAAGGCGCTGTTCAGCACATTACAGAATCCGTGGCGGGCCTGGTGCAGGCTCATGCGGGTGTTTCCGGTCACCAATTTAAGCGTCCGTGCAATATCCGATGGAATGGATCCCGCAAACGGCGTGAGGTTACCCTCTTTGTCGGCAAGGATCGGCTTATTGTCGGCGTTACCCAGCCTGGTCGTATATCGTGTCAGTATTGATGTAACCAGTGACCGCTCGACAGCACTCAGTTGAAATACCAGCGGTACAGCTCGCCGGCTGTGGACGCTGCTTTTCAGGCCACGTATGGAATTGCTTTGAACCAGTACCCAGGTCAACCCAGCGGCTTCGCACCAGTCCGAGCGGAGTAAGCCAATAGCCTCCTGGGCCCTGAGCCCGAAGCGGAAACCTAACAGAAGTACAAAGGCGGCTTGCATACCCCGTTCGATCTCCTCGGTGTCAGGATGCAGGAGCAGTTGGAGGGCCTGGAGGTACTCGCTTTCTGAAAAGAGCCTGGGGCGAACCGAGCGTCGGGCACTGCCGAGATCAAGTTCGTCCCAGTCGGGAGTGGATACTCCGCGCTCACTCGCCCAGTCGAAGAACTCAATAAGGCGTGCCGAAAAATACGCCAGGTCTTTCAGTTTGTGAGCGCAGTGAGACAGCATTTTGGCGCAAAGCTCAGTGACGTCCTCCTCGGCCATCAACAGCAAATCCGCCTTGTAGGCGAAACCACGAAATGGGCCAGACAGTTCACTTAAGTACCGTTTGATAGACCCAGTCGCGTAGGCTTTGTGGGCATAGTTAGCTCGGCCTTTACCTTTTCGGATTCGGTGTGCGACCCAGTAGCCAAGTAGTAAAACGGCACTGCTGACAGAGTGAGTATGGGCCCGGCAGTGCTGTTCGACCTGTTTGGCAATCTCTCGTGACTTGGCTTTTGTGTATTGATTCAGAATGTCCTGCAGTCCTCCAAGAAAAGCTTTCGCCGAGTCGTAAAAAGGTTCGGGATAAGTACCAGAGGCTGATGCTGGAATCGGGGGTAAATTTTCAGTTTCTGGAAGGTCCTGCTCTGGAGTGGACTCCGGTGGTTGATATCGCTGACCTTCTGTCAGGCGAAAATAATCGTACAAGCACAGGCTGGTAGGAGGGTTTCTATTACTGAGAGCGCCTGCCACCATACCTGGAAGGTCAATCAGGTTAGCCTGTTCAATTAACCGGCTCAGCTCTTTTAACAGCGCGCCTACCGACCGCTCGTTTCTTTTTACATCATCAAGGTGTCTGGTTTCCGCCAGTATTGTGGCCAGTGATTGTAACGACTTCGGACAGGGCGCTGTGTCGAGATCCTTGCTGTCTTTGATTCCGAGCCCTTTCGCTAACAGTCGTCCGGTGGTGTGGTCGATCTGATGCCGTTGAACCGGTTGATTGTAATCATTGGGCTCCAGGAATTCGGAGTACTCCAGGTACACGCGTTGCTTGTGTTGTATTACCCGGAAGTTTTGCCCTTGAACCAGATCTTCCAGTAGTCTGAGATAGGATATGCGCTTTTCAATCGCAACGAATGCAGTGGCCAGCGCCAGACTATCGGACTTCGAAAGTCGAGCTTGCCGGATGGCCTGCTTCGTGTCCCGCGCCCATTGTGCAAGGTTCGGCATGGTTTGAAGCGCTCTGGGGCAAGTGTCTCTGACCAGTGAGCGTTCGGTGCCTACCCTTAATGTTCTGTGTCGTATGAATTGTCTTGTATGGGGGCGGTGTTCCTCCAGCCATTGGACCAACACTTCCATCCGAACAGCCGCCTGAGGGTGGGGCATCCCGTTTTCGCGGGAGATCATTCTTTTTGCCAGACGATCAATGTAGCTTTGATTGAGTTCGCTCTCATCGCTGACTGGGCTGGCATCTAGTGCCAAGTCCAGCTCCTTCCGGGCTGCAGAACGCGCCAGATCACGGGCTTTGAGCCGTTCCGAGTGTCGCCGTGCCTGACCAAAGCATTCAGGCTCCCGGTAAGTATCAGCGGGTTGTTTGGCTTCGAAGGCAGTGATGTCGAAGTTGGTCTTGGGCAGTCGCACTATAAAGCCTAGCCGTTCAAAGCAGTCGTCCAGGGCTTCCTTATACCGTTCACGGTCCTCTCGCCAACACCTCGCCGAGTGATCACTGTAGGAGGTTGTTCCCCGCTCCCCATGGCCCATCCAGCCGTCTATGACTTCGGGGTGAACGTTCATTCGAGCTAGCTGCTGGGCAAACCTGTGCCGGAACAGGTTCTTCGGAAGAGGCCACGAGAAGAGTTCCGATCCTGGGACGGCTAAATCGGTTAATGGATGCCACGCACCATTGCTATCGAGCAGGAAGAACAGGGGCAGGGTGTCGGAGTTTCCTTCCAGAACCTGTTGGATGCGATGCGCAAGGTCTTTGTGTTGACCTGAAAGGCTCGCCTTGAACCGACGAAGGTGCTCGAGATAGTCCTCCAATAGCCCTTTTGCGCCATCTGCAAGTGGAACCATTCGTCCGCAGTGAAGGCCGTCGTCGGATTTATCATTGATAAAGACGGCCGGGGGGTGATCACAGAAGTGGGCGATCGACTCGAAAGGCTCTGACAGGTTACGGCAACCGGTTGCGGCATTCAGGGCCGTGACAGTGTATTGGACCAGATGGTTGTGGAAAGTGATGGGGTCGCCTTGCGAGCTTTCCAGCAGGGTTTGGGTGGCTTCCCGAATGCCCTCGACCAAAATGGACTCGAGTGGCGCAAGGAGGCTCCCGAGAAGATTGGTCCTCTCATCGCCTAATGCGGGGTTTTGTAATGGAAGCCCAAATCCGTTTTGAACCTGAGCGATGCTCCAGTTGGCGTATCCACAAGCTGCTGGTAACGTAGCTCGAGGGTGGGCCGAAAGTAAGCGAGCCAATGAATGATCGCATGTCTCTTCGAAAACACTTTGGGACTGTGCGTTAGCGAGTTTGGCGCTGGTGAGTCTCGGGAAATGCCGTTTCGCGTGTTGCCTGAACCATGTTGTTAGGGCATGAGGGCTGGCCCGTGCCCATAGTTGCCGAAGAGTGGCGATGTCCGGGAAAACCTGGGTAGCCTCTCGGAGAGCGCTCTGTATTTGCTCTGGCAGCGTGACGCGGAGATTGTCCTGGAACGGTTCGATCAGAGGTTGAGCTTCGGCATCCGGATGCCAAGAGCTGTGTCGCCTCGGTCGTTCCCGGTGGGCAGTCACTAGGTCTTGGGAAATGCTCCATTCATCGCGTAAGTCATCCGTTATTTCAATTTCCTGTATGAACTCCAGGGAGCGTTCAAGATGAACGGCCAGCCAGACTAACGCGCCCCCCAGTTTTTCTTCAGGGCGGTCCTCAGCCAGAGTGCAGTTAATCCACTGATCGAGTTGATGGGCTTCTGGGGGAAGTGGTTTTTCCCATGACCAAGGAAGATAGTTTGACAGTTCTGCCGTCTGCATCAGTATGCTTTGACCCGAGAGTTTCTGCTGTTCTGGTGTTTCTTCCGGGTCGACGCCGAACAGCAGCAGTTGATGCAGGGCTTCTTCATCGGCAGAGTCTGTTTCGCTGTCTGAATAGGCAAGAAGTTGAGGCCCGCCTGCCGAGCTGCTCAGATCCAATGCGCCCTCTGTTGCTTGGAGTAGGTTCGTAAAGGAAGTCTGAAAAGCGGTCTCTGTTTTTTGAGCTCTGGTGGGGTTGAGTTGGCCCTCTGCAACCCGTTGGATGGCCCTAAGAAGCAGCAGCTCTTTACGGGTTTCTGGCCCTGAGTATCTGGCGATTAGCTGAGATGCGGCGTGTCGTATTGCCAGGTTGAATTGGGAGTACGAGTAGTGGTCTGACGGGCAGGCTTTCAATGACATTTCAAGAATGTTGTCAATAAGTGTCCATTTGCTGTTCTCTCCGGGGAGGCAGAGTGTGCTGGCGACCTGCTGAATCTGGTTATCGTGTGGGCAGTTATGCTCTGCGGTTCTTTCCAGTGCCTGTACGATCAGCCATATTTTTAGAGTTCTTCGTAATCGGTCGAGTAGTTTATTGTCGGAAGGGGGCTGTGGTTGGATAACCAGTTCGAGCAGAAAATGCTCGTTTTTCAGATCTGCTCCTGCCGACCGCAGAATGGTTTTCGTGTTGCCTCTTGATACGCCCTGGTGAAGACCGGAATAGTTATTGGCAAAGTCTTTATCTTGGCTGAACGAGAAAAGAAGCCTGCTTAGGTGGCTGATGTAGGGATTGTCAGCCCACTGATGCAGAATGGCCTTTGAGTCCGGGTTAGAGAGTTCGCGATACAGGTTGCCGACGATCGTGAAGTTTTCAGTGAAGCCAAAGGCGAGCGCTATGGCGTCGAAGATGTCGGAGACGTTGTTTTGTTCAGCCCAAGAACGGATGGCTTGAAAGTGAGGGCCTGGATGCCTTAAGGTCAAGTCCTCGTTGTCTGATTGATCAGCCCCGTGCCATTTCTGCTTGTCGTTACTTGGCATTGTTGTACTTAGTCTCCACTCTCCCTTCTATCCAAAATTCTAATTCACACATCAATTTATATCAAATATCATCAATTTGGCACAAAAAAAGTGTGCCTAAAACATCAGTCTCATAACCATCCAGCCCCCGCTACCATAAAAGAGAAAGGCAGATCAGTTAGTTACTGGTCTGCCTTTTTTGCGTTTGGGCCAGCAGAAATTCCATGTGACGTATATGTGACAAATATGTGCCAAGGCTTGTGACGGTTCGATCTGCGGCCAGCTGGAAAATGACCGTCAGTCAGTTTTTGTTCTTCCTGTGAGAGTGGTCTTCTACGCGGCAAGCCTGAGTGTGTTCTTGAAGTTCCAGTCTAGCCCAATCTGCCACATTATTATGGCGACATTCGTCGGGGTTCTGGCCACGCTTTCATTGGGAAAGCGCACTTTATGCGGCGACGAGATGAGCCAGTGAGGGGAATCTGAACCGAGGTAAGTTCACTCATACGCTGGGAGTGGCAAGGGCATCAGCATAAATCCAAGCTTCTAAACAAAAGCGAACATTCGCCGCACCCCCAATTCCAGGCTTTACGCCCCTTAAACGGGTAAGCAATGCCCCATCAAGAACTTGGCAAACGATCAAAAGGGCTGACGGTTCCAGCACGTCGATCGCCAATGACATGCGTGT
>NZ_JBSXOI010000011.1:0-6540 GCF_056859395.1 Marinobacter sp. L-80 | reverse complement strand
CCATGCTTTAGGAGCGTATTTTGCTACCGGTCTGCTTATAACCATAGTCTTTGAAGCCTGGGCCACAGGCGCAGGCCAGCGCTGGAGCTACAATGATTCTATGCCCCTGTTTCCCTTCCTTGGCACAGGTATCGCCCCTCTCGCGCAGTGGATTATCGTTCCAACAGTCTCGCTCTTTGGTTTGCGTTGGCTCTATAGAGGCTGGCTTGATCTCAGACGTCAGGGCGGTGATTACTCTCGGCAATAAATAATGGGCTTCGGCCATCATGCAAACGGCCCTACAAACACTTGCGCAAATACACCCAAAAGGAGTGTGACAGTCAGCGCTATTATCAGTACGGCTTTCAACCAGATATCAGTTCTAGCCACCACGACATTCCCTTGCCTGTGGCCTTTTTGCTGGGCATCGCCTTTGCCGTCGGCTGGACGCCCTGCATCGGCCCGATACTCGGAGCCATACTGGCGCTCAGTTCCACCCACGCCAACGCAGAAACGGGCATGTTGTACCTAGCGGTGTATTCGCTCGGCCTGGCACTCCCGTTTCTCGGAACCGCGCTGTTCATCGAGCATTTTCGCAAGCGAGTGCGCGGATTCAGCCGCTGGAGCAGGCCGCTAAGGGCACTGGCGGGCCTGGTGCTGATCATCATGGGCATAATGGTGCTAACCGGCCAGATGACCTGGTTCGCCACCTGGATGCTGTCGACCTTTCCCGTGTTGGGAAGGCTTGGCTAGTGTCCCAGGTCGGCTGGAAGCCGGTAGAGCCTTGTTGCGCCTTCCCCGGCCTTACTATCTCCACCTCGGCTTCCTACCGAGAAAAAGAACAGCCCGCCGCTCCCATAGGCCGGCTTCGCCGAGCGGGGTATGGATACCCTGGATCTTCCCAGAACCGATGGCGAGCCCGGGTTTGCGTCCAGCCAGTCGATAGCGACGACATCCCTGGGACCTGCGGCCTCCGCAGGGCTCGGGCGCTGCGCAATACCCACCATGGGGCGCGAAACCCTATCCGCCCCTCCAGTGCCGCCGACAAACGGGTTACCCAGGGACAGGGTTCTTGTCGGACTGAAAATCAGTTCCGGGTTTACCTCAAACCGGATTTCCGAGCTGACAAGAGGGTCCATATCGTAGCTGAGCTGCAATTCCGGGCCATTGCCGGAATACACAGAGGCTTTACCGTCAAACGCACTTACAAAAGCCAGATCGCCGCTGTCTGTCTTGCCCAGAACCCGGGAGCCCAACACCCTGAAACCCGGCGTCAGGGCGCTGAATGTGTCATTGGCGCTTTCCGCCATCTTCTCTTGCCCCGGCATAACCGTGTAAATCTTTGACCCGAAGCCGTGCTCTGCCGTATAGGACTGCCCCAGAATGGTGTCACTCCGCCCATCCAGGTCGGTATCATGCACGCCCATCATCAATGGCGAAAACCCGACCAACATGGCTCGGTCCCCGTCAAGCCTGACAACAGAACCTGACACCCGGTAATCATCCCATTGGTTGACCAGCAGATAAAGCTCACCGGCACTGCTATACCAGTCCATGTAAATGATTCTCTCGCCACGTGGAATATCAACCACGGCGATTTCGCTTACAGAGCCATCGGAGCGCCCCGAAAAAAACCTGATTGTCTGCTTGCCTTCCAGTGCCACGACATAACGCCCCGGGATTTCATGGACCGCAATCGAACCTGCCCGGCCCGGCAACTCAAGAGCAAGCTCGGCCTCCGCCTCTGCCGCAACACGAAAACTCTCTTCCTTTGAGTATGAAGCTGCGCCGATATCAATCATCCCGACCAGCCAGGTTTGGTCATAGGTGACAACTACCCTGCCCTTGCTTATTAACTCGAACGTCAGAGAGGGCTCTGCCTTGCTTTCCTCATTTTCCCAGACCAGGCGTGGAAACATGGATTTCAGTTCTTCTGCCACGGGCCCGCTTTTTTCGGTTGTACTTTTAATTACGGCCGGCAAAGGGCCAAACCTCTCCACAACGGCATTTACACCAGGCATGGGCCCGGACAGCAGCTTGCCAACGAATTCTTCCGGATTAATCCGTAAAATACCGATTACGGACCGGCGGTCACCGACCAAACTGGCATCGCCGTTCTGAACGGGTTTTGCCGTAACGAAAACATCCCCCACCCCCGCGACACTATTGTGCCGGTCTATGTAAACCAGACCTTCGTCCTTGTCGATCCGGCTGATCGCGGAAACAAAAGGATCGAAGCGCTCAGCTGCGAAACAGAGCTGTCCGGTTATTGTAAAAACAATTAAAACGACAAAACGAAAGATCCGGACGCTGGCACAGCTGATTACATTCGTCATACAGAGGCTCTTCGAAAGGAATAAGGTGCGAAGCGTCGGCTTCGCACCTTCTGGTCAGTTAAAACTTATACCGGACGCGGCCGGCAACATGCACAATGTCCTTATCACTCTGGCCGTTTTGAAGCGCGCCTTCCTCAAGTGCATCCACTGCATCTCCCGCAAGCAGATAAGCCGCTTCCGCCGCAATTTCCAGGGACGGATACGGAAGATAGCTCACCCGTCCACCGAACTCCAAGCCCAGATCTTTTGATGAACTCCCGTCAGCCAGCGTAATGGCTTCCGCCAGCCGGTTGTACACCAGCATTCCACTGAGCTTCAGGTTAGGCCGGACCTTGTGATCGAGCTGGATCTTATTCAGGAAATAGCCCTTATCCAGGATATAAGGCGTCTCGGCGAAATAATCATCGTCCGTGAAATTTTCCTGGAAAATCATGCTGTCCGTCAGATCGACGTCCGTGGAGATGAACGCATCGAAATTGGAATCCTGCTCATTGCTGTCCCCTGATGCATACACCATTGTGTAGGTGACGGTATTGGGACCGAACTGCAGGCCAAGCTCGCCACGGCCCAGAAAGGTGGACAGGTCATAGCTGGTGTTCGGATTCACAGCCCCGTTTATAGGGTTGAAGTTAACACCTTCTATCGTTCCCGTCTGGGCGATGGCGGTACCCTTGAGGAAAAGCCGGCCTGCCGACGTCTCCCTGTTGTAGTCGAAGGTCGCACCCAGGTTTGACACCGAGTATTCCGAGTTATCAGCAATCAGCTTCAGCTCGTAGTTCCTGCTATTGATTTCGCCGACCCCCTCTGCAACCTGATTGTTCATCTGATACAGATAAAAAATTCCGGCGTTCAGGTTGGGCGAAAAGTGCTTATCCAGGTTCAGCGCAAAGTTATCAGCGCCATCCCAGCCCTCGTCTTCCGGGGAGTCGTTGGCGCCCTCGTTGGTGGAGTCACCACGCCCCCACAGAAGCTGATAGTCAATACCAGACTGAAGCTTCCCGGTCAGCACCACAGCGGTTGCGGTCTCATTCCAGACATTGGCGTTGACCGAAACCGGCTGCAACCCGATTTTCAGACGCTGATCAACGGTATCGGGCAAAGCGAAGTCGACGTAAGCCCAGCGAGTCTCGACATTTACACCGTCACCGGAAAAGTCGCCACCTGAACCCTCGCCGAAGCGAATGCCGCCGATTTCGGTTGCGTACACGCCCTTGACCATTCCATCGTCAGAGGCGGCGGTGAACCAGAACCGGTATTTCATTTCACCATAAGTCTCGGTGGGATCGCTGTCTTTCAGCGTACCGCCACCCGAGTTTCCTGTTCTGAACCAATCCCTCTGATTGGTGTAGGCCTGAAACCGGTTGTTCATGTCGCCATGAAAATCAAATTCGGCCGCCATGACAGGGTTTGGAGCATACACTGCGGCTGCTCCGAGAATCGCCAGTTAAAGCGGGCTGCGCTTAAGTTTCAGTTGCTTCATTGTGATCCCTATTATTAGTCGTCTTATTAGTCGTCAGAAGAGCTCAGCAAACGGACCTGATGGTCGGTCATTCCGCCGTGTCGCATACAGCAGGGCAACCAAACTCCTGATTGCAGGCAGGCCGCAACCAATGAAACCTGAAACGAAGCTGAAAATCCAGAGGGCTTACGACTTATGTCTTAGACAGGACTGGCAACATGTCGGAGACAAAGGAGTTAAGGCGGTTTCTGGTGACCGCCTGGACGGTCACCTTTACAACAGATCGAATATCAGCGCGAAGGATAAGGGCTTGATGACCTCAATGGCCGGAATGGCCGGATTTCTCCGCCCCTTTCGATTTCATCGGCTGATCCTTCATCGACCCCTTCATTTCCTTCATCATTCCCATGCAGCCCTTCATGTCTCCATGCATCATCTGCATGTTTTCCTGCATGGCTTTCATATGGTCCTGCATCAGCTCCTGGCGCTTGGCAGGGTCCTGCTCCTGTTTGATCCGGCTCATCAGCGCCTGCATTTCTTCCATATTCTGCTGCATCGCCGCTGCTCTCTTCTGGTCCTGCTCCTGATGCTTTGCATCGCGATGCTGATCGTGATCCGCCGCCAGGGCCGGCATGGAAAGCAGACCGGCAATGACAGTAGCAACAAGTGTCAGTCGTTTCATGGTGTTCTCCGTCCGTCGAGTAATTGGGAACTGCGATTGCGTCAGCAGGTGTCCCCCGCTGACCGGGCCAGATTCTGACCGTCTGCCTATAGGATAGTACAAGCTTCGGTCAAGGTGAAGCCAGCCAATACCAGGAGGGATCGGCCGGCTCGCCGGAACACTGCCAGGGGCCAATAAGATCTGACGACATATCACATAGGCGATTTAGGCCCTTAGTGCTGGGTGCGATGGCTTTAACCGGCCAGATAATTCAATTAGCTTTGTGGAGGCTAGCAACATTCCCAGGGTTGGGAAGACTTGGCTAGGAGTCTGCGCGGCAGGAGCCACCTTCTGGCATAATACGTAAAAATTCTTCAGCACCGGAGAATCCGATGGGAACCACCTTCCGCCCCTATTCACCTGATCAGGAACTGCCTCTTCCCCCGAGCCTGAACGAGTGGCTGCCCGAAGGGCATCTGGCCTATTTCATCAGTGACGTGGTCGAGGAACTGGATCTGAGCGCCTTCTACGCCCGGTATGAAGGGAGCGGTCGGCGCAACTCGCCTTTCGATCCGCGGATGATGTTGAAGGTGTTGATCTATGCGTACGCGACCGGCGTGTTTTCATCACGAAAGATCGCCCGGAAGTTGGAAGAAGATGTCGCCCTTCGGGTCCTGGCGGCTGGCAATTTCCCCAGACACCGCACTATCTGCGATTTTCGCAAGCAACACCTGGCTGCGTTCAAGGCCGTATTTATTCAGGTGGTCCGGATCGCCCAGGAAGCGGAATTGGTTACTCTCGGTACGCTGGCGATTGATGGCACCAAGGTCCGGGCCAACGCCAGTAAGCACAAGGCCATGAGCTATGACCGCATGCGGGAGGAAGAAGCCCGTCTGTCAAAAGAGGTTGATGAGCTTTGTGGCCAGGCTCGCCGTGTGGATGAATCGGAAGACCAACAGTTTGGCCCGGATCAGCGGGGCGACGAGTTACCCGAAGAGCTTCAGCACCGTCAGGGGCGGCTGGACAAGATCCGGGCAGCGAAGGAGAAACTGGAAGCGGATCAAAAAACGCAAGATGAGGCCAAAGGCCGGCATCCAGACGATGATCGCCGCTCACCCAAGGGTGGCCGGAACTTCAAGAGAGACTATGGAGTTCCGGAGGACAAGGCTCAGAGTAACTTTACCGACCCCCAAAGCCGGATCATGAAAACGAATGATGGGTTCCAGCAATGCTATAACGGCCAACTGGCCGTGGATGGCGAGTTCCAGATCATCGTGGGCAACCGCCAGGGTAACAACCCCAGTGATAACGGCTGTCTGGTGCCGCTGCTGGGCGAGGTAAAAGAAACTCTGGGAAGTTACCCGGGCCAATGTCTGGCTGATGCGGGTTATCGCAAAGAGGAAGACTTGCAGGCATTGGAGACAAAAGGCATAGATGGCTACGTCTCGCTGCGCCGGGAAGGCAAAAAAACCGGAGATATAAACGCGAGCCGGTACCCGGCGACGGCCCGCATGGAGGAGAAGCTTACCACGGCGGAGGGGCGAGCAGTCTACGCTCAGCGCAAGCACATGGTTGAGGCGGTGAATGGCTGGATCAAGAATGTCCTGGGCTTCCGGCAGTTCGGCTTGCGGGGCCTTCAGGCGGTGCAGGGTGAATGGGATCTTGTCTGTCTGTCGCTCAATCTCAGGCGCATGAGTTCACTGATGAGGCTGGCATAAGTCGCTGAGGCAGCCTTTGGCTCACGGTAGGTACAGCTGGGGCCCTGCGATGCCCCTTTTAACCGGTTAACTGGCTGGATCGAAAGCGATGATGGAGCCGATCCGATATCGCGAACACTCCTTCCGGCCAGACAATGATCCGGTCTGGCGGAAACGAGGGCTCAAAACGTTTCTGCCGCGCAGACTCCTAGTATTCAATTGGAAATGGCGATTTCAACTTCGACTGCCTGAAATTAATAGATTAGTTGGATAGATTATGCATTGTTCACGTCGACCATCACGTAGAGGCTGGTTCCTGTTTTTTTTAATCTGGTCTGTCAGCTTTTTGCTGCATTTTTTTTGGGAAATGATCCAGGTGCCTTTCTTTACAGGGATGATGGAGGCGTC
>NZ_JBSXOI010000010.1:0-4419 GCF_056859395.1 Marinobacter sp. L-80 | reverse complement strand
CTTGGACCTCGCGCTTTCCTGAGGTCGCTATGGCACTGTCCAGCGTTTAAACGGAGAGCCGGATGCGCTGAAAGGTGCACGTCCGGTTCGGAGAGGAGAGGCAGGGAAATAGTCCGACTACGCCCTGCCTCTTACTCTACTGTGGACCGGTGCGCGCTGGGCTTACCTGGCTGTTGTGATCGATTTGTTCTCCCGTAAACCGGTGGGTTGGGCCATATCTCTGTCGCCGAATACGGATCTGGTGAAGAAGGCTCTGACGATTGCGTATGAATCCCGGGGAAAGCCTTCAGGAGTCATGTTCCATTCGGATCAAGGGTGCCAGTACACCAGCCTACGATTCCGGCAGTTGCTCTGGAGTTATCAAATGAAACAGAGCCTCAGCCGACGCGGGAATTGCTGGGATAACGCTCCCACCGAGCGCTTCTTCCGGAGTCTGAAAACAGAATGGGTGCCGGGAATCGGGTATCCGTGCTTTGCCTCGGCAAAGCAATCGGTCACGGACTATATGATCGGTTATTACAGCGCACTGCGGCCTCATAAACACAACGGCGGATTGCCGCCGAATGTGGCAGAACAGGCCTACTGGAAAGCTCAAAAGACGGTGGCCTAAAACACTTGACCACTACATGGAATGTGCTGGAGAGCTATCCCAAAATGCTCAAACTCTTCCCGTTTTTCTAAAAAATCGTACCTGTTAACTCGCTCCGCCCACTCCCATAGCTTTCCGATGGCATCTTGCGTTTCCTGTATAACCGGATAGATTAGCTCCGATTCCTGTTCCCTGGACTCGCTCACATACAGGCACTCTTCCAGCAGCCCCATCTTCATCAGCGGCTCTAATATAGTCCAAGCTCCCTCACAGCCGGTTTCATCACCTCTTCCTTCGCACTCGGAGAAGATCCCAACGGAGCTGGCTGTCCATCGTTTGGGGAAGAACCCGAAAAGATTAAAGGGGCCAATTTCTCCGATCCACTCCCTTTTGAAATCCCTTCGCGCAATTGTTCTTGGAATGCCCCCGTCAGCCTCAAGGTCCTGCTCGTGGTAAAGCAGAATGAACTTTTCGAGGATTTCGAGGCTGCCGTACTCTCTGAGTTTCATTATGGGAGGGATTTCTTTGCCGGCACCATCAACGAGAGTGTTGGGTAGCCAAACCAGGTCGTCGTGGTTTTCAGGCTTTTCGAGTTTGTACTTTGGTTTCGAGGTCTCACTGATTGCTTCAACAAGGCCTTCACCCATAAGCAACTCGATGGCCTTTTTCCCGCGACGTCTCGCTACCCCGGAGTATTTGTAAATTGCTAGAGCACTCCATAAAGTTGTCGAATTGTCTGCTAGAGTCCCCCGAGCCATAACCAGAAAGGCTACGGCCGGGTTCATGCCTAGATGGCAGGCTTGGATGAATTGGGGGCGACCGACAGCAAAGAATTGTCCTTTCATTGGTCACCCTCCAGCGAAAGCAATTTGATGGCAAGATACTTTGATTGCGGCTGTAGTTGGTATTCACAATACCGAACCTCGCGACCATCTCTGTCTTTGCCAGAGCAAGGGACCGGTTCAATCTGCAGTCCTCGTGCGCGCAAGGATGAAATGAGCTGAGGAATATTGTTGCCGCCGGCACACTCCATTAGATGTCGCACCGAGCATGGTCTTGCTAGAAGCTCTCTAAGGGCCCTGTATTGGCGGGGTGACTTGAGTGGTTTTGCGGTTATCAGATTTAGCTGGCTCATGCCGATTTACTCCCGCCGATGATCGCTGTGCTGCCCTTTTTGATGCCTCCCATAAATTCGGTGCGATCAAATAGGATTTTTCGGCCAAACCTGTAAACCCCGGGCAAATTGTGCCCCTTGGTAAATAAAAGGTGTCGAATGCCTCCGGGCGTGAGGGCCGGCTCCAACTGACAAAGTTGGTTGATCGTCAGGAGAGTTGGCGCTGAATTCGTGAGGTTCATCTGGGGAGTTTTCGCAGTGAACGAAGGACTTTCTTGGTTTATCTCACAGTGCATGAACTTGTCGGCCTGCACTGACATTGGGTTTTCTCGATCAGTTTTCATAAGCTGGATCCGCCGTTTTGAGGTTGAGCTCACCCCTGCTCAATTAAGAGCATTCCTTTTCAAAGGGGGTGATGAAGTGGCGTGTGGGCTAGCGCCTGCGATCTCGTTCCGAAATGCGGTCCTGTACCCACTGGGTAACTTCTGCTTCAACCCATCCAACGGCATTGCCATGGCGGGACAACTTTATGGACTTTGGGAATTCACCCGCCGCTTGCAGTTCATAGAGCGTGGCGCGGCTGAGTCCAGTGCGGCGAAGAGTTTCTGAAAGTCTCAGAATTGAAAAGTGTCGGTCGGACATAACGTACCTCAGTTATCTAGGTTCCAGTTATGCCGTAATCAGGGAGGGGGCTAACAATCGTCAGCTGAATTTGTCTCAGCTTGGACTGCCTGTTATCTTCAAGCTGCTATTGCGGAGTGTCATCTCAATAGCACCCAGCCTGAAACGGCAATGGGTCCGGGCGGGTACGGTGGTGTTGGCGCACTTCCGTATCCCGCTTATTTGATCCGAACTTGTCTTCACCTTGCAGTTTCTCGGTTCTACAGGCAAACGCTGCTCAAGACGCGGAAATTAGTCTAAATTTGAGTTTCGGATAGGTTTTTTATCGCTAGCGTTAAGTCTTTGAACAATCGTTCTGTGTACCACGAAATTTTGATTTAGAGAGTCGATTGATGTGCTATTTTCAATAGATAAAAGTCATTAATCTTAGCTTTGTAAGTTTGTCTGTGGTGCCCGAATCACACCTAATCATTGAATATCGCATTCGCCATGCGTTCCACAATCGAGCTTTTGTGGTCTTCAGTTAGATGACTGTACCTCTGGACCATCGCTAGTGTTTTGTGGCCGAGTATGTCAGCGATTTCCCGAAGGCCGGCTCCATTCATGGCTAGGTAGCTTGCCGCCGTATGGCGTAGGTCGTGGAATTTGAAATCTGACAGTTCTGCTCGCTTTAATGCAGTTCTCCATGCTCGCTCGAAATCCAGGGGCTTGCTCTTGGTTTTGTCCGTTCTACCTGGGAAAACGTAAGCAGCGTCGTCAAGCGGTCGCACCTTTGCCCAGTCTTTTAAAGCGTCCAGTGCTGGCCCGACAAGAGGAGCGGAGCGGGTCTCTCCGTTCTTCGTATCTGCAAAGGTGATTCGGTGGCGCTTCAGGTCAACGTCACGCCACCGCAAACCTGCTATTTCTCCTCGCCTGCCTCCCGTTGTTATGGCTAAAAGAACGATGATTTTTAATTCAGGCGTGTCTGTCGCTTTGTCGCAAGCAGCCAACAGTGCTTTTCGCTCATCACTGGATAAAAACCGAGTTCGACCCCGAGTTTCACCACCCCGACGAACCTTCTGGCAGGGGTTATTCTGTATCCACCCCCATTCGTTTGCCGCAGCCGCCATGACTGGGCTGAGTGATGCAACATAGCGATTAACGGTTGCATCGGATCGAGGTTTGAGTGTGCCGCCAACCTTATAGGGCGTGGCTTTCAAATCGTCTCTGTATTCCATGATAAGCATGGAGGTGATGTCGCCAATCTCGGTTTGGCCAAGCTTCTTACGCCACCACTCAAGATGAGCTTGGCGATGTTTCTGGTCCTTCAGAATGGGCAGGAGGTCTCTGGAGTATCGGTCTATTGCATCTGAAAGGGTTTTGCCCTTGCCTGCGGCGGAATGGAAGTAACGACCTTCTCTGATTGCGGCCTCTGTCTGAGTTGCCCAACGTTTTGCATCGGTTAGCCGCTTAAAAGTTGCGGTTTCAGGCTGCCGACCTTTCAGGCGAATCTTAACGCGGTAGCTGGTTTTTCCGTCTTTGCTGGTCCGTTTCTCGATATTTGCCACGGTTAATCCTTTCTGTGGGGTGAGAGCAGGTGTGGCGAGTTTGCCGTCACTGCGCATGGGCTTTCGGGTATCGGAAAAATGGTCTTGGTTCTGTCCGGCTCTTAGATCGAACTGTATCTCGACGGGCTTATTCCGGCAACCATGGGATATGTAGTCCCATGGATAATATTAATAAATGCATGAAAAATATATAAAAAAATAAATATTTTTTAAAAAAAGGGCGATTTTGGGGCAGTAAAGTGGCCTTTTCAGTGTTGAATCGGTTTCATGTGAAGTCAGTTAACAATTGCTATAAGGTGTCTTTTCCACCATGAATCATGGCTCAGGTTCACGGTCTGTTTGTGTGGACCCTTTTCTGCGCTTGGCGGCCGAGACTGTTTCACACCCTTAAGCAAAAGTCATAAATAGCTAGGGGTCTGCGCGGCAGAAGTATTTTGAGCAAGTGACCCCGCCGCGTCGAATCACAGTTCGGCCCGAGAACGTATCCACAATATCCAGCCGAATAGAGTCTCGATTCTCTCTATTCAGTCAGTCAAGACGGTTATCAG
>NZ_JBSXOI010000009.1:0-4218 GCF_056859395.1 Marinobacter sp. L-80 | reverse complement strand
CCAATGGGGGAAAGGGGGAGTTGTGCCTGAATGCCGGAAACTGGCTAAATAATCGCCAACTTCGACCATGACCACTCGGATCTGGCACTACCAGGCTTGGTCTGCGAAGGTTGTTGGAGCACTATGAGAAATCCGGGCTAGCGCGGCACGCCCCGCCTATCCGCAAAGTGCTCAAGCAAGTTGGAATCAAAAGCCCTAAAGAGCTGCGAGCAGAGAATTTCATTGAGCTGTATGAACGAGAAAGCGGCCAGCCAGCTCCACTGAAACAGTCTGGGCCATTCGATAGAGGGGCAGACCTCAGAGGTCGGGAAGTTGTGGGTAAATCGGGCGGTCACAAACGTCCCACAGTCTCATCAGCATATATTGGAAAGCGACATCGTTCGGATCGTCCGGGAGAGGAGGCTGAGCGATGAATCTCTCCGGCGTGTATCGGCGAATTAAAGCTGGCGACGGCTCTGAAAGGGTCCGCCGTCGTCATATCAGTCGCATCGAAAAAATGGTGGCTGCCGTCGAGACTCGATTCCCAGAAGTAAGAAGAAAGCAACAGATTCAACAGAAGCACGTTCGTTGGTTATTGGAGCACTGGTGCAGTCCGTCCACGATGCGGGATTATCGCAGTTCCCTTCGAATCCTGTTGGAGGCCCAGGGTCGAGATCCTAATTGGTTAAGACAGGTAGGAATGGCTCCGGCCTCTGCAGGAGGTCGTCCCAGGGATGTCTCGGTAGTCCGATCTCGCTCCGCCAAGACATGGTAGGCATAGGGTGGGCTGCGTAAGGTAAAATTCTTGACGAGGACTGGCACAGGAAATTTGGAAAGTGCACTTGGTTCATAGCATCCAAAGCAGGGTATCAACAGCAACCAGTCTGTAAGGTGAAAAACGATTGGTGGAGTCACTCGTTATGCCGATAAATGACAGTGAGATCTCGGGCAATGTTGAGCCGGAGCTGTCTGAGCTCAAAGGTGAAGTGTGGCAGAAAGTTCTTGAGCTATTTGAAGGCGATGAGGCGATGGCTCGGGATTGGATGGGACGAGCCCGACCGTTTCTGGGTAACGTGTCACCGGAGAGTTTGCTGGAGACTCCCGAGGATATTGGTCGGCTACGGCGTTTTATTCAGCAAATTCAGCTGGGCATAGTTCCGTAGTTGTTGGAGCTCTTCTAGGCAAAGAGCCCCAAACATAGGTGTGTGATTGGGGCTGGTCCGGAGCGCTTAGTGCAGTATCCTCGAACTATCCATCAGCAAGCGGGCGCCGGTATCGCAATCGAGAGTCGCGAGAAGGCGCTCAGGCTCCTCCGAGTTCTGGTATACATCGAGCCTGATCCAGTTTTAGCCACGTTGCATCTGGACATGAATGTGCAGATCGCCGTGTGTGTCTTTATTTGTGGCGATTTTGCCGTCGGAAAAAGACAGCTTCAGTGGTTGAGTGGCGACCTGGAAGAGGTCTATGGTTTCGGCGACTGCGCGTCTCTCCCCCATTGACGAGCTGGTCTGACTGATTGCCTTATTCACAGATAAATACCTGTGAAATTAGATTGTTGACCGGCCGAATTCCACAATGCATTAAGTCACGTTTTGACCAAGCAATTACGTCCCGGTATCGCTGATGGAACCCACAACTGCAGAGAGACAGCTGCGGTACTCCGATCGATTAGTCGAAGCTGGCACGCAAGGACTGAATTCGTTCAAGGTTGAGCTAGAGCCGGTGGACTAAAAAGCTAAACTATGGTTTCTGAAGGATAAAGGCTATGCGCTGATGAAAAAGCTGAACGCAGCGATAACCTCGAAATAGAAACATTCTCCGGCTGCAACGACGATGGAGGGGCGATGGCGGGATATGGAGATCTCAGAGTTCCGTTTGGTGAGAAGAACGGTCGCCTGTACACACCGGACGAAGTTGACCAAGGCAAGGCCTGCGGCTGCCATTGCCCGTCGTGCCAGTCCCCCCTGATCGCAAATCGACCCAAAGTGAAGCGAAACTACTTTTCTCACCATCGAGCGAAGGAGTGCCCTGGTGGCTACGAAACCGCGCTTCACCGGATGGGTAAGCAAATCCTTGAAGACGCCGCCTGCGTCTGGCTTCCCTCGAAATCCTTCCATTTCCGAGCCCACGTGGCCGAGGACGTATACATCTCGGAAGACCTTGTGTTCGAACCCCACAGAACGGAATTGATTGATGTGGTTTCGGAGCAAATGGCCGAGATCTGGCGTCCGGACCTCACCGCCAACCTAAAAAACGGCTCAACGGTCTATATCGAAATTAAGGTGTCCCACGAAGTTGGCGAGCCTAAGGCCGGAGCACTCGACAACCTTATGGAGATTGACCTGGCCACGGTATCCCCAGAAGAGGTTCGGGATCTGGATGCGCTGCGAGAAATCGTTCTTCGCACCGCACCCCGACACTGGTACCGCTGTTCGCTTTACGACGACCTGCCGCGAGTGCACGCCGCACGGAAACGCCTCGAAGACCGGCTACCTGCGGCCAAGGCCAAGTTCGTGGCCGAACGTGAGGCTAGAGAGAAGCGTGAGCTGGAAAAGCTTCGCTACGAAGAAAACAAAGAGCGCCAACGAGAGCTCTATGCCCCCGACGTGGAGAAGGCGTTTCGAATGCAAAGTGAGGAGGCTCAGACAAAGCTCCACCAGCAAATGGAAGAGAAATGCGCCCCAGCCATCAGGCAAGAGCATGCGAGGCTTCATACCGCAGGCCACGCTTTACCGGACCGATTGCCCTTCGGCACGGGAGTTCGCCTCAAAGGGGATTGGATCGTCAGGTGTCATTACTCGCTCTGGCAAATGTTCGTCTTGGAGCATTTCATCATCAACGCGCCGGTTGGCCATCATCTGACGGTGCGGGCCGTTGTTGACGCAGTGAGATCCCGATTCGGTTACATCAAGTGGATGGATCGGCTTGCAACCATGAAGCTGGAAGGGAAGAAAAAGGGTCGGAAGCGTGGTACTTGGTACGCGGATACTGGCGTCTGGTTCTTGACCGAATCAGAGAATCAGGCCATCAAAACGCCCTATTTTCTAATGTTGCAGTACCTTCGTCGGCTTTGTGACTGGCCATATAGCCTTCTGACTGAGACCGGTGAGGGGTATCGGTTCACCATAATCTCAAACAGGCCCCATGCCCGGTATCTCGAATACCAGGGTGCAGAAACCAGAGCCAAGCAGCAGAGCGAGGCCCGGCGACGGGCAATTAAGCGCGAAGCCGAAATGATCGAGACGCAGGACGCTAAGGCAATACTTGATAAGCTTGAGGCCGAACAATGGGAGGCAGAGGCGGAAGCTCGTAGATTTGACAGAAATTTGGAAATTGCCGAGGGGCTGCACCGACGCGGTGTCTCCAAGGGTTATATCTGTAATCGCTGTCACGTGCTCATGGAACAACTGGACGCGATGAAGTGTGTTGAATGCGGTAGCCACGCAGTTCAGAGCAAAGAGCTCTCGAAGGAATACTATGAAAGTTATCCCTTCCGACTACGCACCATGCCAAAAATGAAGTAATTACCACAGTTGGAGCTCTCGCTGGCGTTTCCCTATGCCTTTGAGTCCCGTCCCGACAACCATCAAAACCTCCCACTAACGCCATTGAAGATCTTATGAAATTTACCCAGCTGGGTTCTACCCCGTTACGGCGGACATTCCCCATAAGTGGCTGGGTTGTGTCATGCGTATCGGGGGAACTCCAGCACGTGAGCTGGGCGTTATCCCCAAATCTGAATGATCGCTTTGCGACCAATGCCACTCACGGATCCTAGCAAAACTAAACCGAGCAAGGGGGCAGGTCAGAGTCACCGACGTGTTAATGGGCCTTTATATTGGGGCGTTTAAATAAACACTCAAAAGGTTGAGATCTCCATACCAGCTCTTTAGTTCTGTTTAGTAGTGAAGTTTACTGATTTAGTGGGAACGATTACTAAAGTGTACTAATTCGCTATGAGCTCTGAGCAGTCGGAATCACAGATATGTTATACGGGACGATATAGTCCTTGCCGAATCCGTTTGACCGCCTCTTTCCCGAACTTTTTCCGGGCCCGCATTTCGATGCAATTGAGGGTCAGGGGCTTTTCCGAGGCTTCTGTCAATGGCCATTTATTTTGACCCACCTTTGGCCAATAAAATTGACCCACCTTTCATAGTCTAGCTTGTTGTCTTCTGCTTCAGCCGATAGCTTTCTCCTCCCAGCATAAAGATGTGTGAATGGTGGATGACCCGATCA
>NZ_JBSXOI010000008.1:0-3885 GCF_056859395.1 Marinobacter sp. L-80 | reverse complement strand
GGTCGCAAAGCGAACATTCGGATAAGGCGACCAATGCCAATGGAGTTGTCTCCGTTTTGGACTTACCGCGATGCATATGACACACCTCAGCCTCAAACGGAGGCCTTTTCAAAGGCCTCGGGACTAACGGGATTGGTTAAGTGACAGCACTGCTGAACATTCCGTACGACGAGAGACCAAATAACGTGAGTGGTAGGACAATATATGCAACTGCATCAGAATACCCCCAACGAGACTCGCGCTTGCGTTTTGAACGCAGCTTGCAAACGGAATATCCGAATAAGGCAAATATGCACGCCCCAGCGTAAGGCATCCAAACTACCTCCTCAGAAGCCAGCAACGACACCGGAATTAGGGGAGACAAGCACCATAGAGTTGCTACGAAATGGGCTCCATCTACCAACTCAACGACTCTGCTCATGTCAATTAACGCCTTGCGCATCAGTTGGAAGTCCATGGCGAGGTTGATGCGTTGGTTAGGTTTGGTCATTTCTTGATATTGAGCGAACATAATTATAAAACTCAATGCTACCCGCCATATGAAGGAAGCATTCAACTTTTTGTCCCTTCGCCCCGACTATTTTAAACGAGGACCCATACCGGCCACGGCTTATGGACACGACTTCCGAAAGCGGTAATCTGACTCTTTTGCCGAAAGCTGATTGGTAGTAAATCATCTTTTCATCGAACCAAATTTTTCGACGAAAGACCTCATTCAAGCTCACTAGCCCTACTCCGACGATAGAGAAAAGAAACCAGTAAACTACTTGAATAACTCTCTCTTCTTGAATTGCAGAATATAAAACAAGGGAGAAAAACAAAGTGAATACGATCACAACTACCTTGAGTACCCAGCCATATTGAACAACCAGCCAACTTCTATCTATCGAAACCTTACCGCTAAGTATAATCCAAAAGAACACAATTTGAGCAAGGAATAGAAGTACATTGTAGAGATACTCCATTAAAACACCTAACGAGGCTGTAGAAAAACCCGATTCCGAGTCGTTCCCAGCGCCTGATTCCTAAAATTTTTGTAGCGGCCACCAGCTAGTCGATTATCGCCATTCCGATGATCAGCCATCAGTTTCGCCCATTTGATGGGGTCAGTGTCAGTCCTGCTGGCAACCAGCGACCACGTTTCCGGCCTTCTGCTCTTTGTGTCACGCCGCCAACTGCCCGTAATTCGCCAGCTTCTCAATATTGTGCACCAGGCAGTATAGCTGCCACTGGCCCTGTACTTTCTTCTTGCCCCGCAGACTGAAGCGGTTCAGCCGTTTGGTCGTGCCAATGTTGCCGAACACCGGTTCTACCACCGACATGCGGTGACTGTAGATCTCTTTGCCCTGCCGGCTGTCGACGCGTTGCTTCATCCAGTCGGTGTAAGTGGGCCCGCGCTTTAGCTCCAGGGTGTAGGAGACCTGCCGTCCTTTGCCCTTGCGATGATTTGCAGATTCCGGGTTCTGCATGCACTGGTGTTTCCTGGAACACTGACGACACTGGAGTAACCGGCCCTGGAAATGAGCCCGGGGCACACCATTCTGATCCGTTCTCGTGCCCTCGTAATGCAAGGATTTCCCGGCTGGGCAGATACAGGTCATAGTGACCGGATCGAACTGGAATTCACTGGCCGGGATGGTCTTCTTCCAGCCAGTATCCGGCAGCTTCTGATGACGTTTGCCGTATTTGTCTTTCTGGTTCTGGAACTTCGGATCTCGACTGCGGAACCGGTTGTCTGGCACGTAGCCGTTGATCTGCCGTTCGTGCAGGTACTTCATGTTGGCTTCGTTGGCGAAGCCGGTGTCGGCGGTGATCACAGTGCCTTGCTGGTAGATGCTCTCGGCAATGCCCAGTTTTTTGAAACGGGCTTCGACCGTTTCCAGGACCGGTTGTAGAGTGTGGTGTTCCTGGCCTTCGCCAAAGGCCTGGGCATCGATGATCACCTGGTGTTTCCTGTCCACCGTGGCCACACCGTTATAGCCCTGGATCGTGCCCTTGCTGGTGGTCATCTTGGCGCTTTCGTTGTCAGTCAGGTTGCTCTTCACTTCCTTGCTCCGCTTCCCCCGGCCCATCCTTGGGCGGTTCGTCTTTAGGAAGCGGTCCACTTTGTTCATGGCTTCATCCAGCGAGAGGATGGTGTTTGCACGGCGAATATCCCGATCCAGTTCAGCTTCGGTCTCCGTCTCGTCACGCTCGTAATGTTCCTTCAAGTGGTGACGGATCAGTCGTCGCAACTTCTCTCGTTTCTCTCCCAGTTCCTTGAAGGTACCCGACCATTCCTTGGCAGCGTTGGAGGACATCTTGCAGCCGTCGATGGCAAAGAGTTCGTTGCCCAATAAGCCCCGCTCGTGACACACCAGCAGCACCTGCTCGAACAGTTCTTCAATCTCGCCGGAATGGCTGCTGACAAACTTGGCCAATGTCGTGAAGTGGGGAACGGTATCGCAAGACAGTGCCTTGAAGATGATATTGGTCTCGCAGCACCACTGCATCTCGCGGCTCGAGGTGATGCCTTTGGAATAGGCGAACAGGATGATCTTCAGCAGGATGGCCGGATCGTAGGCCAGCCGGCCGGTGTCTTCGTTGCGGTACTTCGGATGAAAGACTGACAGATCAAGCTTGTGCTCGATCAGGTAGTGCACCGCGTGCTCGAAGGTGCCGGGCTGGAGCTGTTCCTGGTAGTTGATCACGACCATCGCATCCTGGTCGTAGTTGTAGTGCTTGAAGCGGGGCATGGGACGGATCCTTGTCGGGCTGCGATGCCCTGATCCTACCAGGTCTGGAGCAGCGATTCTGGGACCTTTTCTACAGCCTCAACGCTTTTGTTTAGCGGCGCACATGTAGCGCAGCGAAATGGGCGTCCGGTGTAGGGCCGGAGGCCCGGAACGTACTACAACAATTTGTTAAGTGATTCCAGGCTCTCAGGGCCGCCCTCCAATCGAACGCACTCCGCGGATTCTTGCTCCCATGGCGCGGCGGATGCTGTGTAGAGATGAACAGAAACCCTTGATACGGCGAGTTCATCGAGCAAACCGGCTGGAACCCAAACCATCTCGGTGCCCCGCAGGCTATTTGGAACCGGACTCCCACAAATTGAGCAGAAATCGCTCCGGAAACCACTTGGCTTTTGGTACGACCGGATCTCGCTTTGACCTGAGACCCAACGAAAACTAGAACCCTGCACAAATGTGGCAGCGTTAGCGGCAGCCCCTGTGGCTTTGCGGCACAGCGAGCAGTGACACTGATAGAGATTCCGTATCTCCCCATCAATTTTGAACTTCACGCTTCCGCAGAGACATTCACCTTGCATCGATCAGTCCTTTGGCACTTAACGCCGACGTTTAGCGGCGCCCATGCAGCGCAGCGAAATGGGCGTCCGGTGTAGGGCCGCCAGGCCCGAAACGTACTACAACAATTTGTTAAAGGCTTTTCAGTCAGCTCCCGCCCGTCACGACAACACCAAAGATATCGTCTGTAAGACGCTCACAACTGTCAAAAACCCACCAATTACGGTAAGTCTTCTGTTAGAGAGATCGATCCCTTGAATCAGGATAAAGCTCCCAACCGCGCCGCTGAAAAAACCTCCGCTGAACTGAGAACCACCAACCGCAAAGACAAACAACAAGTAAACCACTGCCAGGAAATACAGCAATACTCGTAGCGGCTTGACCTCAAAACGCTTGTAGTAGGCCTGGTCTTCTGGGGAAAGTTCTTCTTTGCTCACCGAAAACTCCCTTGAGCCTTTAACGCCCTTGTTTAGCGGCGCACATGTAGCGCAGCGAAATGGGCGTCCGGTGTAGGGCCGCGAGGCCCGAAACGTACTACAACTATTTGTTAAAGGCTTTTGCAGTAAGCGCTCGGTAGCCACTACAACACCGACGATAT
>NZ_JBSXOI010000007.1:0-7312 GCF_056859395.1 Marinobacter sp. L-80 | reverse complement strand
ATCGGGTCATCCACCATTCACACATCTTTATGCTGGGAGGAGAAAGCTATCGGCTGAAGCAGAAGACAACAAGCTAGACTATGAAAGGTGGGTCAATTTTATTGGCCAAAGGTGGGTCAAAATAAATGGCCATTGACACACGGTCCCGAGTACTACAAGCGCAGCAAACCGGACCAGAAAAAGTACCTGCCCGAGTGTCAGAGCAATGAACTGCAGAGCTGTGACCAACAGGCCATCATCAACGCCTACGATGACAGTATTCTGGTAACCGATCGCTTGCTTGGGGAAACCGTGCGCATGCTGAAATCCATGCAGGCGGATTACAACACTGCCCTCGTGTATGTCTCTGACCATGGCGAGTCACTGGGCGAGGGTGGCATCTACCTGCACGGTATTCCTTACATGCTGGCGCCGGAGGCCCAGACCCATGTGCCCATGGTTGTGTGGTTGTCAGACGGTTTCCGGATGGATAACCGGATTGATGCCGAGTGCGTCAACCGGATCGCATCGCAACCGTTGAGCCACGACAACCTGTTCTCCTCCATGCTGGGACTGATGAACGTAAAGACCGGGGCGATCGAGCCGTCGCTCAATATTTTCGAGGACTGCAGAACCACCTGAGGCGCTGAACGTTTTCTTCACCTTCTGACAGAAAATACGACACTACCGGCCATTCAAACGTCAAGCTGACGGGGCCTTGCGTAAAGATCCTGCAAAGCAGGCCCCAAGGCACTGACATTCGCTCCCGCTTCGATAATCTGGGTTCAGAGGCATCCGGCACTGGGTCCGGATGCGAGATCTGTCTCTGAGCAGAACGGGAGAATCATCATGAAGCGACTGTTGATCGGAAGCCTGGTAACGGCATTCCTGATGGCATCGGCTCCGGTGATGGCCGGTGACGATGACCGCCGCGGTCATGGCTGGCAACCGCACCATGAGCGGGGGAGTGCGCTACCCCCGGGCCACCAGAAAAAGTTCCTGCAGGCCCACTATCGGGACGACCGTCACCATCGGCACCACCACAAACCACGGCACTACAAGAAGCATCAATGGGACCGGAAGTACCACGATCGCCACAGGTACCACGGTGACAAGCGCGGATGGGGCAAGAAACACAAGCGGGATGTCTATCGCGACAGATACGATCGTCGACGCGACTGGCACCGTCACCATTCGGGCCATTACCGCATCAAACTCGGCTATGGTGACGGATTGCCGCCGGAGGCCCGTATCGGTCGGATTATTCACGACACTCACGTGCTAATTGAATCTTCCCGGCACTGAATGATTCCTCCTGGTTCCGGCGCCCCTGTTGCTCCGGGACCGGGTTGAACCCCCTTGCAGGTTCCTTGCGCCGGTGCTGCAGACCAATGAGCAGCAGGGGCACCACAATCATCAGGCTGCCAGCCAGGAACCACAGGTCGGGCACTTCACCGAACCAGATCCAGCCAATCCCCACGGCCCAGATAAGCCCGGTGTATTCGGCGCTGGTGACCTGGTTGGCATCCACCTGCCGATAGGCCAGCAGTACGGTGATGTTGTAAACGAGAATAAACAGCGCCGAGCCCATGGCACCGATCAGGATGCCAGAATCCCATTGGGCGCCTTCCCACCAGGCCAGTGCACCCGCTGCGGGCAGAATCAGCAGGTAATTCAGGAACAGTTTGTGAACGGTGCTCTGCTGTTTCGGCAGTTTTCGGACCAGCACTGCGTTGATGGCCAGGGCAAAGGCAGAGCCAAGCGCCGCCACGGCCGCCCAGTTGAATTCCACCGGCCGCAGGATGAGCACAATACCGGCAAAGCCGCTGAACACCGCGCTGACACTCAGCGGCGTGAGTTTTTCCCGGAACAGGAATACCGAGAGCACCATCACCAGGATGGGCGCGGCGTAGAACACGGCGTTGGCGGTCGCCAGCGGCAGGTTGGCCAGGGCGACTACCATGCACAGCAGGCCGGCCAGGTGGATGTGGGCCCGGAAGGTGTGGATTTTCAGGCCGGCGAACAGGTTTTTCCGGTCCAGTTGCCCGGCCATTGGCAGCAGGAGTGCCAGGGTGATCAGGCAGCGCAGGAAGGCAAACTGGAACACCGGGGCGCCGGGTTCGAGGAGTTTGATGAACACGTCAGAGATCAATGCCATGGCGTTGCCGATCACCAGCAGCAGGATGGCGCTGTTTACGGTTTTTCCAGACATGTTTTTCTCCTTTGCTCTTCAAGTTCGGGTGCAAGAGCAAATCGAGTGGCTCCCTCCGAAAACCGCTGTGAATACGTCCCTGTACGCTTGCTCTCCGCCATCCATGGCTCCGAGCATTTTCGGAGGGAGCCACACGATCTGCTCCCGTAACATTGTCAGTCCAACGCTAAGGTGAGATCTAGTGGTCTTTGAAATCAGATACTTGCGGCGGGGTCACCAAAACTGTGATTTTGGGTGACCGTGATAAGGCGAGATTTCTCATCGTTATCCACGGATAGCATGAGATTTATTCCGTTGACGATCATCAACTAATTGATAAGACGAGATATTTAGCATCAAAAATAGGGAAGGTAAAGGGCTAATGGCTTTATTGGGGAGGTCTGGGAAGAAAACCGGACTAAAGGTGATGGGTCGAAATAAAATAGCATTGCTACGCTGTGAATGCTTCAGCAGCGGGGGCGTCAAATAGCCTAGCAAGTCATTCAATTTTGTTCCGGCCTGAGCGGGCCTCCAACGGACCGACTTTGCGACGCAGAGCGCCTTTATGTCGGCGAGGGAATACTGGCGTTATGGACCCTGACAATTTGACACAGCTTTTTCAGCGGCTAAGATCAAGGGCAATGCAGCCATCGCTGCATGGGCTAAACGAGGCCTGAGCCCCAACTCTATTCGTCGAAATCCTGCTTCATGAATTTTCATTTGAATTCAGCTGCTAATAAATGGGGTTCGCAGAGGAGAATTCATATGAAAATTAGTTCCAAAAGAGAGTTTCACTCTGTGGTCGGTTCGCTCCGTAGTCTTCTAGCAGACGAAGGAGTTGCAATTAAGACAACGAGAACTCAAGAACTGCTTTCTCAGTCTTTAGGCTACAAGTCTGCAAATGGTTTACTAGCATCTCTGCCTGTCGATATTGAGCTGAACGATGCGGTGTTTCGGAACTTTGACGATCGCTTGAGTAGCAATCACGCTGTTTCGAGTGTTGACGCTACATCGCTCCTTCGATCTTTAGAGGCAGCTCATAGAAGTTACTCAACTGTCTGGAATAGTGATGCTCGATGCTATCCAGAAGAGCTCTCCAAAGATGAGAACTACTGGTATTTAACCGAACATGGCTGGATCCCGTGGAGTCAGATGGACTTTGCAAAAATGAGGGTCGAGCTAAATATCTATAAGGTGGTTCAATCTCATTTCGCACCATTCCTTGATGATGATTCGTTCACCGGTAGCGCAAGGCCTATCTGGACAGCAGACATTGCTAGCGATGAATTTGAGAATCATGCAACTAAACTAGAGAAAGAGTTTGGTGAAATGCCTGATAAAGAGCAGATGTTTTCACGCCCAGATTAAACCATAACAATTGGTAATTGCCGGACGCACACCTATGTTGCGCTCCGGCACGCCGGAAAGACTAGACGATTTATCCCAATCGAAGCCGTCAATCGGAATGTATCCTTCCTATCCTCTCCCTGGCATCCCGCAACTTAAACAGACACGCATTGATAACTCCGAATCAGAAGAGAATCGGTCGTTATACTTCAGGTTCGCCTCTATTCTGTATTCACGCATGCTGGTGGCGCCTTGCATAAAAAGATCCCTCGATAGACTCAAAACTTATTTGCTATAAATACTATAAAAGCTACTATTCTCTCTATAGTCGCTGATTAGAGAGGCCGAGTCATGGCAACTATCGAAGTTGATTTTGAAGTTTTCAAAGAGCTAACAGTTCGTCGAGAGTCTGAGTCGATGACCGAGAATGACGTAATTCGGCTGCTCCTCGGGCTTAACGATCAAGCATCTAAACCGACAGCAGGTAACGAGACTACCGGCGGAAAGCCATGGGTATGTAAGGGTGTTGCCTTTCCCCATGGGACCGAATTTCGCGCAACCTATAAGGGCCAACTTTATACCGGGGTTGTAGCAGAGGGGGCGCTTGTAGTTCAGGGCAAGCGGTTTACTTCACCGTCGTCTGCTGCCGTTTCAATAACGGGCAATCCTGTTAATGGCTGGAGGTTTTGGGAGTGTTTGCTTCCAGGGGAGAAGCACTGGAAAGTTATTGCAGAGCTGCGGAACTAAACATGCCTAGCCAAGCGCGTGATCAGGATGGAGCAAAGGGCCATCCATTTACTCAGCGTTTTACGGTGCGAAAGATTGGAGCAAGTCATGAAATCTGATGGTGTATCGGCTGCATTCTCTTTAATACTAGAGGAAATTGAGGTTGTTGAATCCCAATTGAATCAGGAGGGTTCCGCTGCATTTAGCAAAAGCCAATATGACGACGCTGAAGCTATCAGTAGCGCAGGAAAAAAACTTAAAGAGTTTCGCTCTAAACTGGAAAAATTACAGAGTGAATGGAGCTCTGGAATCGACATAAAAACCCGTGAAAGAGTAAAAATCGAGCCCGGATATTCGATAAGGCCGCACTCTAAATCTGCTCGGACAGGCATCAAAGTGACGCTGGCCAATGGGGCTATAATTCAGAGAGAAAATGCCGCTCAGACGATGGCTGCAACTATCGAGTATTTTGGTCTAGAGAACGTTCGTGCCCTGAGACATACCGTGAGCGGAGTCGACCTGGTATCGACATCGAAGCATCCAAAATATGGGCAAGTTCAAGTCGGTAAATTTTTTGTTTGTACTCACAGCAACACCAAAAGCAAAAAGAAATTGCTGGAGGATCTGTCAATAAAGCTCAATCGACCACTCAAAGTTGAGATTATTGGGTAATAGCCCACAGCCAGTCGCTGTTATCAATGCGTGTCCACTGTATTGGGGCTGGTTATTTCTACTGGTCGGGACAAGGAGAGAGTGTTTGGAAAAGTCTAAAATTGCAGTTTTCATCGACGTTGAAAATCTGACGCAGTGGGTTAAGGACGATGGTACTGAGCGGTTGATGGCAGATATCAGTGCTATTGGTCAGGTGATTGTTCGACGCGCATATGGAGTTTGGAGTAAACCAGGTATCTCCAATTTCCAGGCTCCTTTGAATCGACTAGGATTCGAACTCATCCACAGTTTTCATCCCGTGAGTGGTAAGAACTCTGCTGATATCCAGCTGACTGTTGATGTCATGGAGCATGCGTTGCGGCTAGCTGATGTCGATTGGTTTGTGCTGGCAACGGGGGACTCTGACTTCTCACCGCTATTTCGTCGTCTAAGGGAAATGGGAAAGGAAGTAATCGGGGTTGGCCCTCGTTCACCATTGAGTGAGAGTGTGAAATCGTCCTGCTCTCGCTACATCCATACAGATCCTGTCTCAACCAACACGAGAGAGCTTGAGTTCGATGATGCAGCCGAGATCGTAGAATCCATCCTGGCTGCAAGTACAGAACCCCTACCGCTAAACGTGCTGAAACAAGGTGTCCTCAACGTCAATAGCGCATTCAGTGAGAAGGACATGGGCTTCGGCTCTTTTTCCACGTTTTTGAGGGCCATAGATACAGTGGCCCTTAAAATGTCGCCTGGCAGCAATACTATTTGGTTGGCAGAGCTGATTACAACAGATAGCCCCCGCCAGCCTAGTGCTGATTTGAAGCCTGGAAGCCGAGAGAGTTATCAAGCTCTGCTACGCAAGAAAAAATGGGTCACGGTACCTAGAGAGTTGCTTGGGCTTGTTGGTGATAGGCTTAGAGATTTACCTCCCCTCGAAAAGCAGGAGTTGATCGAGGAGCTAATAGTACGCATCGCACCGGTGCGAAAGGACGTTACCGCAGCAGATATCCGAAAG
This sequence comes from Marinobacter sp. L-80, assembly GCF_056859395.1. Taxonomy (NCBI): domain Bacteria; kingdom Pseudomonadati; phylum Pseudomonadota; class Gammaproteobacteria; order Pseudomonadales; family Marinobacteraceae; genus Marinobacter; species Marinobacter sp. L-80. Next base: position 1,397 of record NZ_JBSXOI010000007.1, on the reverse strand, counting down.
GCCATTGTCCTGCTTTATAAGGCTCAGATGTTTGAGCTGATTGACGACACTCAACACAATAGTCGGTTGCTGAAGCTAAAGTCTGAGCTTGACCATATGAAAGAAGTGGATATGGCATTTATGCGCAGACTGAGGTCTGCGTGTACCGAGAACAATATTGCGTTTGAGCCCGCAATTTTCCGAGATCTACTTTTTACCAAACCAGCAATGCCGGATCTATCTACGATGTTAAGGGCTGTTGAATTGGAAGAGGTGGCTTGAACATCAGCGCTGCAATATCTATCCCACCACTCTGGCGGGTTTGGGAATGTCCGCAGCAACGGGGTAGAACCCGATTACCACTTCACTTCAGTGGAGGAGCATAACATGAGCTTAACATCTGATTGGTTTGAAGATGCACCGAACAGGAAGAAACGGTGGGATGGAGAGGGATTGTCATTGAAAGAAGTTGAAGAGGCTCTTTTTGCAAATTACAGCTCAGCGTATCCAGTGGCAACGGAAATGGCGGAATATATCTTTGAAACCTGGACTGCCCGTCGTGTAGCCATGCTTAAAAAAGAAAGCCGAGAAATCCTTTTTGAAATTTGGGACGGTCGTCTATCTTCTCGCCTTTCATCGAAGTCAGCTGGAGAAACGTAGCGGGTATAGCTTCACTCAAAACGTCGCTACCTCAGGCTCATTCTTGGGGATGGTTACAGTTTTCTCGACCACCACCGGAGTGTAAACATCCCTGTTTCAGTTGCACCGCTGATTAGAGTTTTCCGCTCGTTGGTGTTTCGCCAGGTATTCCCATGGCGTCAGGTCTTCCAGTGAATCGTGAGGGCGCTCATCGTTGTATTCCGTCATCCAGGATTCGGTCAGTTCTCGGACTTCGGTGAGATTCCGGAAGACATACATATTCAAGATCTCGTCCCTGTAAGTCCGATTGAAGCGCTCAACATACGAATTCTGAGTTGGTGTGCCCGGCTTGATAAACTCCAGCTCGATACCGTGTTGCTCAGCCCAATCTGCCAAGGCCATCGAGATGAATTCAGGACCGTTATCCATGCGTAGTTTGGCCGGGTAGCCTCGCCAAGCAATGATGCGCTCCAGAACTCGTATGACCCTCGGTGCTGGCAGGTTCAGGTCAATCTCAATAGCCAGCACCTCCCGGTTAAAATCGTCCACCACGTTGAAGGTGCGGAACCGGCGACCACAGAACAGACTGTCGCTCATGAAATCCATGGACCAGCATCGATTAACGGTGACTGGTACGCTGTAAGCGCCGTTAAATCGACCCACTTGCCCTAATCGTATTGAGCCACTTTTTTCAAAGCCAACAACTCGGCATTCCAGGGCAGCAAGGCTTCAAGCTTCTCCAGCGTGTCGGCCTTAGCAATTCGTTCCAGCACATGGTG
>NZ_JBSXOI010000006.1:0-2168 GCF_056859395.1 Marinobacter sp. L-80 | reverse complement strand
CACAACCCACTCCTTCACTAACATGCCCCCGGCCATCGATAAAAGCCGGGGACAGTAGCTGGTTCTGTGGCCTGACGGCCACCCGGGGGTGGGTCAAAACTAATGGCCAGTAGTGGGTCATTTTAATTGGCCACTAACACCGTGACTGCCAAGCTGATGCAACACCATGAAATGGTCGTTGTTTTCTGCAACATCGAGCTGCTGATGGGCACCCTTCAGCAGCACCAGATCATCACAGTACTCGCCCTGGCAAAGGTCGGTATCCTCCGGACGAACGGTCGGAATCCGGTCACACATGCCCTTGCAGCCAGAGTTATTATCCAGCCAGGTACTGACAATGCCGGCGCGGGTCATGACATCCAGGAAGTTATCACTGTTCTTGGCCACGGCTTCATCGTAATCCGATCTGCCCAGCCACGAGAACATACAGGGCACCGACAAGGCCGTTGCGGTCCCGCAGGAGGATACGCGGGGAAAATTGACCAGTGTTCCGCCCGATTGCCGGGCCAGTTTACTGAGCTCCGGGGTGGTATCGCGCTGATAGCCATTCAGACCAAAATGGTCTGCGCGCGCAGTTTCACCAAGAACGAAAACCACCAGATTGGGTTTGGCGCGATCGGAAACCGGGAGAGAAACCGTCGCATCCAGCCCCACCTGCTGGTATTCCTGGGGAAACTGCGCCGCAGCCACCTTGCTACCCAGCGATGCCAGGGCAGCAACACTGTTCACCGGCACCACAAGATCCTTGATGTCGCGGTGATTACGGAACGTTGAAGCCATCTCCTGATAGCTGGTCAACGCCAGTACCAGAATCAGAGCGATATCAACAATGATCGGGGCCAACCAGTGAGTGACCCTTTTCAGGCCCGCCGGCCAGCTCACGCGTGCCAGGAAGAGCAGCACAACCGGAATCACAAAGAAGAGCGCCATGTGCACAAGCAGTCCGAGGCTCAGCAGGCCGCGAGCCTCCTGCACATCGGTTTCGAACACGTTCTGCAGCATGTGCTTGTCGATCAGCACGCCATACGCGTTCATGAAATACCCACTGAGCGCTGCACTTAAAAACAGAAACACCAGTACCGGCTTCAGGATAAATCGTGCCGAAAACAGGCTGATCAGGAGATGGTTGACCAGCAGCAACAAAAACGCGAGTTTGAACATCAGCATCGGCTGATCAAAGCCGACGTATCGATCAAGGGCGGTGTAGAAAGGAACGTTATACAGAGCGGTAAGTGCAAAGGCGCTGATCAACACCAGCCAATGCGGTTTGATTGCAGGCCATTGAAACCGACCGGTTCCGCTATGCACAAACGGCTGCGCGTGAAGAGTGGGTTTTGAGGACAAGCCCATGGGATTTTCCGGGATAAGTGTGATTCAAGGTCTGGTGAGTGTGCTCCCCGAACCTTAAAGCAAACTTAAACGGACTTAGCTCAACTCATCACGCAGGTGGGATTCGATGGCAAAGGTGTGCGGGCAATCCGCACCCATTGCCCTCAGGGACTCTGCAAGGCGCAAGAGATAATCGGCATTCGGGCCACTGGGGCCTGAGGCAGAGGCGATCTGGCGGGCAATATCCGCGTCCGGCGCGTGGCCCAGGAAGGCTTCGTTGTCTTCGGTGGCAATGTAAACCAGGCCGTCGGCATGGCTGCCATCGTCGAAGGTGAGCGTGATGCTCAGGCGCAGATAGCCGTTCTTTTCACGGACATCCAGGTGCTCGAACACTTTGGGTGACACCCTGAACGCCATGCCCTTGCAGACAGCATTTGGCTTTTCTACCAGGGTAACCACGCGGCCGGGGGCCTCCGGCGTGCCCCGATGATCGTGGGAACCCTGCCAGAACCGCCTTTCCCACCCTCGAATCGACGCCGGGCGCTGCTCCAGAAAGGGGAAATCCACCTTGTAGATCAGCGAGCCGTAACCAAACAGCCACACCGACTCCACGCCGGAGAAATCGTATCGTTTGCGATTGTGCTCAATGGTATTGGCAGACATCAGACACCCTGCAGCGAAAACCTGTCCCGCGATACTCTAGGGGTCTGCGCGGCAGAAGTATTTTGAGCAAGTGACCCCGCCGCGTCGAATCACAGTTCGGCCCGAGAACGTATCCACAATATCCAGCCGAATAGAGTCTCGATTCTCTCTATTCAGTCAGTCAAGACGGTTATCAG
>NZ_JBSXOI010000005.1:0-2462 GCF_056859395.1 Marinobacter sp. L-80 | reverse complement strand
GGGCCATCACCACAACCAAGGATTCGCTTGCTCAGGTCGCCCTCGGATAATCCGAACATAGCCTGATATTCTTCAAAAGACCGGCCCCATGGGACTACGTTGGTTAACTCCAAACCTGACTCTCCTTAGTCTGTATAACGCATAAGTAACCGGCACCGGAGCGCCAGCGTAGGGAACCAAAAGCAATAAGCTTTTGGTGTCCGGTTGACTGACTGGTTATATTTCAATTACTCCCCCAGACCAGCCAGCCGATGAGCTTTCCGCAACGACTATAGCTGATTGACTCTCATTGGCTGAAACGAGTAGACCAGAGCGTGACCAAATAGCACTTTTACCGCAAGGAAGCCCACTGCTTGAGCGCGAGTTTTGATTTGCCATCGCTACCACGATTCCGTAATTACGAGCATAATTTCTCAATATTTCGGTATCTTTAGGGTATCCGTTACCCGTTATCATCGCGCCGGATATATAGATTTTTGCACCTTTCTCAACACAGCCAGCTACGTGATCTGCGACATTTGTGTCCGCACAGATGGCGTTTGCGATTAAATGTTTACGCACTGGGGTTAGTTCGTAGCGATTACCAACGGAAAAGTACTTCTCTTCTCCAGGATGAAGATGCATTTTCGTATATGTGCGAATGCTTCCATCTGGCGCAAAGATGAAAGATCCAATCTCAGGAAGAGTGTCCGTTGCAACCGGCGCCCCAGCAACCACAAAAATACCGTGTTTTTTCGCCGCAACTTGCAAAGACTGAAGTTGCCTATCGTGAACTGACATCGCAAGATTCAGCGAGAGCTCAGGCTCATAACCTGTGAGGGAAAGCTCGGGAAATGTAAGATAAGAAACATTGAATTGCGCGGCAACCTCGATGGCCGCTAAATGTCTCTCCACGTTTTGGCCAATGGCTCCACTTTCGGATGATATCTGAGCCACCGCAATTTTCAGCCCCACTACATGTTCCTTCTTGAAATATAACGCCCGCATAACCGGCAAACAAAAAATGGGGCTATGATGCCCCATTTTTTGTTTGTCCGAGTTAATGCGTTTGTTAAGCTTTCGCTCTTCTCCTAGACAAACCTAATCCTGCAAGTCCAAGCCCTAGCAAGGCTATAGAGCCTGGCTCTGGAACACTTGTAGCAACAGAGTCATAACTCAATGTTTCTACGGCAAAAAGCCAATTATTACCATTATTGTTCCATTCAATGCTCTTGATGTTTCCATAAGACGAAAGATCGAAAAAGCCACTAAAGAGGTTTCCGGTTGCAATTAATGAATCTGCGGCATCAAAAATGCTCCAAATCGTGGACTTGCTTCCTTCATTATCAAAATTGAACATTACATTAGACGCGAAATCGTCAAATTCTGCTTTCAAGATTGTGTTGGTTGGATAGGAAACACCATCTGTGGAATTCCACAAACCACCACCATGGGTTGTAGAAACCCATGGATCGCCTTGTTCACCTTCTCCTGCAAGAGAAAACGTAACATCACCTATAGTTGAAACGTTTCCGTTACCCATATTAGTAAAATCTAAAAGCACGGCATTTGCCGAAGCAGAAAGAGCACAAAATAGTATTAAAATTACCTTTTTCATTTTTTTCTCCACAATTCCTAAAAATCGGAAAAAGGAGCACGCACTTAATGTGCCATCATTTTTAGATAGCTGTATTAATTGGTTTTTTATGTGCAGACAAAGAACATCTTCATTAAAGTGTAAATTTTCCCGACATCTATGATCTATATTTAGCTTAACGCTAAGCGCACCGGCGGCCTGACAAGGCCGTCTGAGTGACGCGGCTGGTTAAGCATTGCTCTCCAAAGCATGGTCCTGGAGATCAAATGCATAGAATTTGGTGTGGGGCGTTGGATTGAAAAAATATGGCTCAATTTCCCGGAAGCCCATTAGCTCGTATAGTTCTTGAGCTTTTTTTGTGGGAGGCACGGCATCGAGGACCACTCTGGTATAACCCAAACCTTTCAGCTTAATCAGAAGGTTATCCATTAGCCGGCGCCCAAGCCCGTTACCCTGATATTGGCGCCGAACGTACAGCCGCTTCACCTCTGCCGTGTGCTCATCAAGTTGACGAAAACCAACGCCACCGGCCACCTGCGATTGCACAATAGCAAACGTATATTGGCCGTTGGGAAGCGAGAACAAAGCCTCGAGCGAGGCCATCTCTCCCTCAAAATCCTGATAAGAAAGGTCGATATCCAGCCAATCCGCATACTCAAGAATGAGCGCTCTCAACTCGTCGCTATCCTTGGGGAAGATCACATCCCTGATCATGACCACCTGTTCCATGGTTTCGATTACTGCTTAACGCCGTTGTTCAGCGGCAGCCTTGGCAGAGCGAAGCGGCGACAAGGCTGTCCGGTGGAGGGCCGCCAGGCCCGGAACGAACTGGAACACTTGGTTAGGCATTTTTCAGTTCCTCGCACCGCATGGAGCTGCTGGTAAT
>NZ_JBSXOI010000004.1:0-5470 GCF_056859395.1 Marinobacter sp. L-80 | reverse complement strand
AGGCTGTGCTGTCTGACCTGGTGTGCGCCTGCCATTCGCGGCAGGGGAATGTTTCGTGTCCGCTGATTGCGTCGTTGCAAGGTGGAACGAGCTTGGCAGGGGCTTCCACAGCTTAGCGTGCTTTATTTTCCGTTTTCTGAGGTGCCCCCTACCAGCAACGCACCGCCGAAGACCGGCAGCAGGAGCGCGAGCAATTCCAGATGGTTAACCGGGGCCTGAAAGACCAGATTCAAGACCTGCAAAACCGGCTCATCCAAGCCGAGTCAAGAGCGTCCGAGCTGATAGACACTAATGCGCAATTACAACGACAAACGCATGAGCTCGAACAGGCCAATGCGATGCACAAAAGCACCTTGGATAGGCAAGTGGCCGATATCCAGAACTTGGAGCATCAACTTAACGACGCCTCGGCAAAAAACCGGGAGCGGAAGCATGAAAGCAAACAATTGGCGGATAATATTGCCGCACTCGCAAGCCAGAAAGCAGATGCCGATAAGCAGGTGGCCGTACTATCCCAAGCATTAGAGGTCACCAAAACGGATCTGAAAGCCTCTCAGAATAGAGCGGAAGTTCTGTCCGATGAGAACAAGTTGATTCTTCAGGAAAAAGCGGTGATTCAGGGGCAGTTTAAGCAGCTTCAGGAGTCACTGTCGCGATAAAGGCTTTAGTCAAACATTCATCGAAAAAGCTATATTAATCAATATATTATATACGAAGTGGCTAATTCCAACGCTTTTACCGGCCGGACCTCAAGTAGCTGCACCGGCCGCCATTTCATTCAAAGAGGCCTCGACGACAGTCAAAACTGTTCGACGCACGTCGATCTTCCATCGCACGCGCTCGACGCATCGGTCCAGGCTTTCGCTATCGTCTGCGTCCAATGCTTTGCAAAGTCGCGCCAGTTCGTCGAGCCCAATTCCGGACTCGAAGGCTGCGCGGAGAAACCGCAGCCTTCCGAGTGTTTTGTCATCGAAAATGTTATAGCCACTTTCGGTTCGCCGAGCAGGGTGCAACAAGCCGCGTATCATGTAGTCGCGCACGACATGCACGCTGACGCAAGCATCATCAGCCAGCTTCGATATCGAGTACGCATTCATACTGGGCTTTCCTCGCAGTCCTCTAGCAGCTTAAGCGCGACATCATGACCAAGGTCGAACGCACTCTCGACAGGCACGACCTCAATCCCTTGGTGGGTCGAAGCCCACGAATTTGCAATAGACGGAGACGCAAAGAAATGCACATGACAGCAAAACGAACAACGAATGTCGGGCGAAGTATCCGGAGTTCGCAGTGAAACCATTGCTTCTGCCGGTTCGACATGAAGCACTGCTTCTGGTGCAACGGTGAGAGTGATCGGCCTACCGGTGGCGGCGCAGCGGGAAGTGACACGGGCAATCTTGCCGGTCAAGGCGGGAAACATCAAGGTGTCCAGCGCACACCATGTGTACAAATGACGGCCATCCACCTCAAAAACGTGAGAGGTTTCACGTAGTGTCAGCCCCAGTCCAATGATATTGGCCTCGTCGTCATATTCCGTACCAGGTGCCTGCTCAAGTACCGTTGCAACTCTCGCTCCAGACCATCCGAGTGCGCCGGCGAGCTTTTCGCGTGATACAGGTCCCCCCATCGCTAGCTGTCGGAGCAGCGCGACAAAGAGCGTTGCGAACTCTTTAGGATGATTGCCAGATGAAAGGCTTTCGGCAATCTTTTTGGAATAAATAGTCTTGTTCATTTTCCACCTGTTATATCGGGCAGCGATCAACCGAGATAAACCTTACTCGGCGGTTACGTCCTGCGCTTAAAAAAGACGAATTACTTTGTGCCTTGCCGGCGTTGCCATTCCTCGGCCAGCAGCTGGGCTTGCTGTAACTGTTCGGGCTTCATTTGAGCTGCATAGTCTGCAACGACTTTTGCTGCTGTCGGTTCTCCCGACGCTGCGGCCAGACTCATCCACTGGTATGCCTGCACCTGGTCGGGCGCGATGTCGGTAAGACCCTTTGCAAACAGCTGGGCCAGCCTGACTTGAGCCTGCGTGTGTCCCTGCTCGGCAGCGAGGCGGTACCACTTGAAAGCCTCTGCATCGTTGGCAGGAGCCGCACGCCCATTCTTATACATACCGTCGACTTCACTTCCGTAGAGGCGCCCGAGGTTGAACTGTGCATCGGCTTCACCCTGCTCGGCCGCCCTGCGGAACCACTGGATCGATGCCGCGTGGTTTTGCTTTACGCCCATACCGCATTTGTACGCAAGACCCATGATGTTCTGAGCCATGGCATCGCCAGCCCTGGCCTTCTTTTCCCAATCACTGACGGTCTCTGGCGACAATGTTTCAATCGCGGCGCCGAGCTTAGAAAAATCATAAGCCGCCAACGCTTGGTTTGGCATGCCTAACGTTGCGGTACTTGCCAGTACGATCGTCAAGCACGCGCGTACACGGCGTAATTTAAGTCTGATGTCACAAAACATAAAAACTCCTCTGTCCCTGTTTTGGTGCCCAAGGTTTAGCCGGCACAGCACGATAGCTGTGTCACATCCTTCGAAAAAGTCTGTGCCACCAGTTTGAGACCTTCAACCATGGTGAGGTAAGGGAAAAGCTGGTTAGCCAGATCCTGGACGGTCATGCGGGCCCGGATGGCAATCGCGGCAGTCTGGATGATTTCGCCTGCTTCCGGTGTCACAGCCTGGACTCCGAGAATGCGTCCGGACCCTGCCTCAGCAACAAGCTTGATAAAGCCGCGGGTATCGAAGTTGGCGAGTGCACGCGGCACATTGTCGAGCGTGAGCGTACGGCTTTCGGTTTGCAGACCAATGCGCTGGGCCTCTGCTTCACTGTAGCCTACCGTGGCAACTTGCGGATCGGTGAACACGACTGCCGGCATGGCGTCGAGATCGAGCTTTACGTCGCCGCCGGTCATATTAATGCCAGCCCGGGTACCAGCCGCGGCTGCAACGTAGACGTACTGAGGCTGGTCAGTGCAGTCGCCAGCTGCGTAAATGTTCGAAGCACTCGTGCGCATGCCTTGATCGATCAGGATGCGATGTTGCGAGTCAAACGTCACACCTGCGCGCTCGAGATTCAGGCTTGCGGTATTTGGCGTGCGGCCGGTGGCAACAAGCAATTGATCCACCTTTAACTCGCCCTGCGCGGTCGTCAGGATGAATTGGCGGTCGCAATAGGTCACGGCACTCGCCTGCGTCTGTGTCAGCACCGTGATGCCTTCCGCACGGAAAGCTGCAGTCACGGCCTCGCCAATGGCAGGGTCGTCACTGGCAAACAAGGTGCGCCGGGCCAGGACCGTCACCTCGCTGCCCAAGCGCGCAAACGCTTGTGCCAGTTCCAGTGCTACGACCGAGGCGCCAATTACTGCCAGCCGTTTAGGAATGGCTTCGCTAACCAGGGCTTCGGTGGACGTCCAATATGGCGTTCCTGCAAGACCAGGCAACGGCGGGATGGCAGCGCTTGCACCAGTGGCAATGAGACAGCGATCGAAGGCCACTTCGCGAGTGTCACCTTCTGCCGCTTCCACGATAAGCGTTTGGCCATCCTTGAATCGGGCGCTGCCTCGCACCAGATTGATCGACGGATTGCTTTCGAGGATGCTTTCATATTTAGCATGACGCAGCTCGTCCACACGGGCCTGCTGTTGCGCCAGCAGACGGTCACGCAGGACAACTGGGGGCGTTGCCGACAGTCCCACGTCAAAAGGACTTTCGCGTCGCAGATGAGCGATATGCGCTGCCCGAATCATGATCTTAGAAGGGACGCAGCCCACGTTGACGCAGGTGCCGCCGATAGTTCCCCGCTCGATCAGGGTGACACGGGCACCGTTTTCAGCTGCCTTCAGCGCTGCTGCCACAGCGGCGCCGCCAGTACCGATGATCGCCACATGCAGCTGACCTGCCGGTTTCTCCACCGCGCGCTCGCCGCTCAGCCACTGGGCGGCTTTGCCAAGGAGTCCTGGCTGTTCAACACTGCGCTCTTTGCTTTCAAATTCGTCTGTAGGCGTAGCACCGTAACCAAGGGCGCCCACTGCTGCTACGAGCGCGGACACGTCAAGCCTATTGCCTGTGACTTGCGCCTTGTTCGATGGATAATCGACAGCCGCTCGCGTTACGCCGGGGACCGCCAGCAGCGCGTCCTCAACGTGCCTTGTACAACTTGGGCAAGTCATTCCCGCCACGCTCAAACCAACTTCGTTTAACTCTTGCATTCCGCTCTCTCTTTTATCCGTTGTGCCCAAGCCAACTAGTACGACGCCTCGGTCACTGAATCGGTTGTGCGCTTCAGGGAACAGGCTCCGTGGGTCGTTTACAGGCTGCTCACGCGATGACGACCGGCAGAATCGCCTGAGCGGCATCTCTGCCGTGGTTCTAGCGATGCTGCCGTTATTTGTTGCCTTACTTCTTCAGCTCAGATGGGTAGCCTACATCCGTCGTCGCCTTGCTAAGCGCCTGGACGTTGGTCTTCGCATCGTCAAACGTTACGACGGCAAGCTTGGTTGAGAAGTCGACCTCGGTCTTGCTAACACCGTCGACCTTGCTCAAGGCCTTTTTAATGGTGATAGGACAAGTCGCGCAGGTCATGCCAGGAACGGCCAAGGTGACCGTCTGCGTGGCGGCCCACACCGGGGCAACAGCGGCGGCGAGGGCAAGGGAGGCAAACAGTTTCTTCATGATGAACTCCTGGTTAATAGAAAAATGGAACGACATAGGGAAATCCAAGCGCGACCAGGACCAGCACGGCCACGATCCAGAAAATCAGCTTGTAGGTGGCGCGCACCTGCGGAATCGCGCAGACCTCACCTGGCTTGCATGCCTGCACGGGCCGGTAAATCCGCTTCCAGGCGAAGAACAGCGCCACTAGCGCCGCGCCGATGAACAACGGTCGATAGGGTTCCAGCACCGTCAGGTTGCCGATCCAAGCACCGGAGAAGCCCAGGGCGACCAGTACTAGCGGCCCCAGGCAGCAGGTCGATGCAAGAATGGCGGCCAGCCCGCCGGCGAAGAGCGCACCGCGCCCGTTTTGTGGTTCAGACATACGTTGGCCCTTTTGAATTTGGATTGGATAGCGTAACCTTACTTCCGTACTCATGTACGGAGTCAAGCGATATGGAAAATAATTTGGAAAACCTGACCATTGGCGTTTTTGCCAAGGCGGCCGGGGTCAACGTGGAGACAATCCGCTTCTATCAGCGCAAGGGCCTGTTGCCGGAACCGGACAAGCCTTACGGCAGCATCCGCCGCTATGGGGAGGCGGACGTGGTTCGGGTGAAATTCGTGAAATCGGCACAGCGGCTGGGGTTCAGTCTGGACGAGATTGCCGAGCTGTTGCGGCTCGACGATGGCACCCACTGCGAGGAGGCCAGCAGCCTGGCCGAGCACAAGCTCCAAGACGTGCGCGAGAAGATGGCCGATTTGGCGCGCATGGAGGCTGTGCTGTCTGACCTGGTGTGCGCCTGCCATTCGCGGC
>NZ_JBSXOI010000003.1:0-4511 GCF_056859395.1 Marinobacter sp. L-80 | reverse complement strand
CTGATAACCGTCTTGACTGACTGAATAGAGAGAATCGAGACTCTATTCGGCTGGATATTGTGGATACGTTCTCGGGCCGAACTGTGATTCGACGCGGCGGGGTCACTTGCTCAAAATACTTCTGCCGCGCAGACCCCTAGATTTCGTCGCTATGCACCACGGTTTCTGAACACACTCGCGATCGAAGGTGCGCAGTCAGCAGGACCGATACTCAAAGCAATTAACGCACTCCAACAACTGAACCGATCGAATAATCGGGGGTTACCAAACAATCTACCGATAGCCTTCGCTAGACCCAAATGGCGAAAGAGGTTGCAGCGCACAGACCGTCGAACTTGGGAAACTGCGATTCTTTTCGCTATTCGCGATGCATTTAGGGCAGGCGACATCTGGTTAAAAAATAGCCGTCGATATGCAGAGCCATCGAAAGAGTTGATACCGGTTAACGCCGTTGCAACGTCATCAGCACTGGCAGTACCGTTGGACCCTCTCGACTGGTTAACGCAACGGAAACAGGTGCTGGCTCAAGCATTTGAAGCCACAGGCGAAGCCGCACGCCGTGACCGGCTACCAAACGGGCTAATTCAAGACGGCGTACTCAAACTCTCCAAATTGGAGAAACAGGCGCCCGACAATGCCCATCAGCTAGTCATGGATTTGTACCGGCGTGTACCGCAAACACCGGTCACTGACATTCTGTTGTCGGTAGACCGTGAAATCGGGTTTACAGAAGCTTTCACAGATTTGCGAACAGGAGCGCCGTGTCGTGACCAAATCGGGCTCCTAACCGTACTACTCAGTGACGGCGTCAATTTGGGCCTTCGCAAGATGGGTGCCGTATCTACCACGCATTCTTTCTGGGAGTTGCTTAGGATTTCTCGGTGGCACGTACAAGACGATGGCTATCGGCAAGCACTTGCGATGATCGTAGACGCGCAAAGTCGACTGCCTATGTCCAAAGTCTGGGGGCCCGGAGAGTCCGCGTCGGCCGATGGTCAATTCTTCCGAGCCTCAGGGCCTGGCGAAGCCATGAATGTGGTGAACAGACGCTATGGCATAGACCCAGGGATAAAGGGGTATACCCATGTCTCCGATCAGTATGCTCCGTTCTCGACGCAAGCGATTCCGGCAACAGCACACGAAGCGCCTTATATTCTCGACGGACTGTTGTCGAATGACGCCGGACGGCGAGTGAAGGAACAATATGCAGATACCGGTGGGTTTACCGATCATGTGTTCGCCATGTGCTCACTGCTGGGCTACCGTTTTGCACCTCGTATTCGCGATCTACCGGCGAAACGCCTGTATGCATTTAATCCAAGCGAGGTACACAAGACACTGAGGCCGTTGGTTGCGGCCAAGATCAACGAAGACCTTATCGTACGCAATTGGCCCGACATCCTCCGGTTATCAGCAAGTGCAGCGGCAAACACAGTGAAACCCAGTCAGCTCTTAAAACGACTATCTGCTTACCCGCGACAGAATGAACTGGCTGTCGCCCTACGTGAGATCGGTCGAGTTGAACGATCGTTGTTTATGATGCAGTGGATGTTGGACGCTGAGTTGCAACAGCGCGTACAGATGGGGCTCAACAAAGGTGAGTCACACCACGCCCTAAAGCGCGCAATCAGTTTTCATCGTCGAGGTGAGATTCGTGATCGATCCTCTGAGGGACAACACTATCGAATTGCTGGGATGAATCTCATTGCGGCAATCATTATCTATTGGAACACCAAAAAGCTGGGGGAAATTGTCGAGACACTCACCAATGCCGGTGAGGCACCAAATCCCGATCTACTGCCCCATGTATCCCCTCTGGGGTGGGAGCATATCAATCTAACTGGTGAATACCATTGGCCCGATGCTTAGGGTGTCATTTCGCCCCCTCCCGCAAACAACCCCATGTTGACGGTACAGATCCGGCCACCGATTTCGGTCCGGAGCTGGCCCCAGTCATGCTGAAGCTGCTTGCCCGGCTGCGTCTCGTATCGAACCGTTTGCTTACTGGCTCGAAGGGGGCGCTTGGGTTGTATGTACTCGCGGACCAGCGTTGAGGAGCCGCTGTACCCTTGTTCCCGCAACTGCTGGAAAATGACCTCGGCGTTCCAGACCTCATTCGCCAACTGCTGATCGATAAAAGGCTTGAAGGGATCCAGCTTGCTGGGCCGGCGTGTTTTGGGCTTGCCCGTCGGTGGTGCTGGCAGGGCCAGATAACGTCGCACCGTGCGTTCTGAACAGCCAATCCGGTGGGCAATGTCCACGATGTGTGCCCCTTGTACCCGTAGTTGCTTTATCATGAGAAAGTCCTCTCGGCTTTGCATGAGTCTTTTCCTTTCAGGTTTCGTCACCTTCAAGAAAAGGCCATGCGGGTCGGGAGGACAATCTATCCTGACAATTTACGGACTTTTAGCACTGTTGCTGACAGCGCGGAGACAAATACCTGCGAACGTTGTTAATCCATGGCACGCGGGCGGTGATTGCCAAGCTGGCCAATAAAGATGACCGGCTCAGCCGCTGGGCAAAAGAGTTGGTGGAACGTCGCGGGTATAAGAGAGCCGCTGTCGCATTAGCGGCCAAGAATGCCCGGATTATCTGGGCGCTACTGATGAACCAAAGTGAGTTTAAAACACAGCCTGTAGAGGGCTGATAACCGAGCACCAACGACAGGCAGAACACGCCTGCCAGCCGAGTCCTGCAACGGCAAGCGATGACGGAACGGTCAGACCGAGAGTGATTGAACCTGATAAGCTTTGCGGCTGATACAAGCCGACTAACGAATGAGGTCACCACTCACACGCATCATCATCCTGGCCCGGGCAACAATGCCCACAAAGAGGCCGAATGTAGAGCTGCAGTCTCAAACCGCTTCGAATTCAAATGGCGTTGCTTGACCGCAGGGGGAGTCCATGTAGCTGAGCTTAGCGGCGCCCTTGTAATGGAGGCGAAGCCGCAATGAAAAGGGCGTCCGGCGGCCATCGGCCGCGTACTACAGCGACTTGTTGGGCGGGTCACAGTGGAAACTGAAGGATAGAGACTTTTATACCCCTTCCGGTATACCGGAGTTCCCGTCAAGTTTGGTGATCCGCCATTTTTCAGGGTCTTCCCTCTCAAAAGCGATGTCATAGTCGAACGTGTTCTCGACGCGGAGAAGGCACACACAAAATTCCTTCTTACGTGCTGACTCTAGTTCCCAAAGTCGACGGCCCAATGAGTTCAAAGCCTCGAACAAAGCCTTTTCCCGGAACGGATCAACTAAGAGAACCTCATCATGAGTAACTACTGAGGCGTTCGATCCGAAACGGCATTCCTGTGATTCAAAGCGCCAGTAAGCCTGCTTCCACGTAGGCGAGATCCGCTGTATGCCGGAAATAAATTCTTGCGCCAGTTCAACAATTACTTTCGCCGCTTTATCGGTTTTCACAACTTCTCCCTATGCGCCCAACGCCGCGCTCTGCGGCAAATTTGAAGCGCAGCGGAGAATTTGTCCGACAGCAGCGCCTTGTTAGGCGAGAGAATGCACCGCCAGAAAATCATACGGCCACACCGAAGAGCGCACCGACCCCAGCCGTCAAAGCCATTGCCAGAGCCCCCCAAAACGTGACCCGAGAGGCGGCCTTAAGAACAGGAGCGCCGCCGACTTTCGCTGCTAATGAGCCTAGTAAGGCAAGGAACACCAATGAACTGCCAGGGACGACCCACATAAGTAACCACTCCGGAAACGATAGGACGACACATAAGGGAAGGGCCGCACCTACCGAGAATGTGCCTGCCGACGCCAATGCAGCCTGAATTGGACGGGCCGTAGAGACCTCTGAGATGCCAAGTTCATCGCGTGCATGTGCCCCAAGTGCATCCTGCTTCATCAGTTGACTTGCTACGCTGTCTGCGAGCGCCCGGTCTAACCCGCGCCTGACGTAAATCTCGGCAAGCTCCGCATGCTCTTGTTCAGGCGCATCAGCCAGCTCGGCTTTCTCTCTGGCAAGGTCGGCCCCCTCCGTATCGGCTTGAGAGCTGACTGACACGTACTCACCTGCTGCCATCGACATAGCACCTGCAACGAGACCAGCTACGCCTGCGACTAACAAAGCCTTGGAGTCCGCCCCTGCTGCTGCCACCCCCAAGACCAGGCTCGCAGTAGATACAATCCCGTCGTTTGCACCAAGAACCGCAGCACGAAGCCAACCGATTCGATCTGTTTTGTGTCTTTCAGAGTGTCTCATGCGAAGTCCAAATATAAGGTGAGCAGTAGCGCCTAACGCCTGCATAAACGGCGGCTTTTGCGCAGCGAAGCGGAGAAAAAGCCGTCCGGTGGAGGCCCATCGGGCCGGAACGAATTTGATGCACTTGTTACAAGCTTACTCAAAAACCGGTGTAGTGGTTCAATGATTCCGGACACCAACGTAGGTGGTAATATCGCCACCATAAACGAGGTGTCTGATGACCAGAAAGCGACGTTCTTTTTCTCCTGAGTTCAAACAGGAAGCAGCCAGCTTGGTGCTGGATCAAGGTTA
>NZ_JBSXOI010000002.1:0-3991 GCF_056859395.1 Marinobacter sp. L-80 | reverse complement strand
CCGGATCTGGGTTTTCAGCTTGGTGATGGCTTTGTCAGCCACTTTCAATCGCTGCCCTTTCCGGCTGAGGGTGAAGCCCAGGAAGCTGCGCTTCCAGGGCCGGTCTACCGCGCTCTTTCGTGTATTCACTGTGAGCCTCAGCGAGTCCTCGATAAAGCGCGTCAGACTCACCATCACCCGCTCGCCTGCGCGGTGACTGCCCACGTAGATCTGGCAGTCATCCGCGTAGCGGGCGAAGCGCAGGTTGCGCCGCTCCAGCTCCCAATCCAGTTCATCCAGCATCACATTCGCCAACACCGGAGATAGTGGCCCGCCTTGTGGTACGCCCTCGGGTGTTGGTGTTTTGCGGCTGTCGATCTGTACACCTGCCTTCAGGTACCGGTTGATCAACCTGAGCATCGGCCTGTCCGGCGTGTGCCGTTTCAGACGTGCCATCAGGCGATCATGGTTTACCCGGTCAAAGAAGGCTTCCAGGTCCAGATCCACCACCCAGTTGCGACCTTCCCGGGCGCAGCGCTGTCCGTATCGGACCGCTTGATGCGCAGAGCGTCCCGGACGGAAGCCGTAGCTGTGTGGGTGGAAGCGCGGTTCCCAGTCCTGCTGGATAACCTGAGCGATTGCTTGCTGGATAAAGCGATCCAGCACCGTTGGAATGCCCAGAGGGCGGGAACCGCCGTTGGCTTTGGGGATGGTAACCCGCCGGACCGGTTTTGGTCGGTAGGTCTGCTGGAGCAGTTGCTGCCGGATCTCGGGCCAGTGTTGGCGCAGATAATCCGGCAACTCATCCACGGTCATGCCGTCGATGCCCGGCGCTCCCTTGTTACGTCGAACCTGTTTCAGGGCGCGATTGAGGTTGTCCCTGCTCAACACACGCGCCATCCACGGTGAGGGTTGAACGGAGTGCGAGCCTTCCCGGTTTCCGGCAACGGGTTCATCCCCTGGAGACTCCAGGGGCAGCGCTAGCTGCTTTGCGGATGCCATCCCGTTTCCCTGCACGGACTCTCGACTCCTGTCTCTGTTCGGGCCTTCGGTTCACGGGCGAACCTACTATGCCCTCTGCTGATTTCTGCCACGCGATCAGAGACGATCGCTCGTCTCTCAGTGGGTCCGTCCACACGTGGCAGACCTCCCGGGGTAAGGCACAGAGCTTTCACGACGTGAACGCCCGATTTATAAAGTACACCCCAGTCGCAGAAGGAGGGCTTCGCGGTCACGTGCCCGCTCGCCCCGGATGTACCACACCTCGTATCGGGTTCCTGTTCGTCGTCCCGCCGCTTTGGATTGGGCTTCCTTCAGACCCCACCTCGCGATGACGCCCTTGCCCTTCTCCTAGCCTTCGGCTCTGCGAACACCTGGCAGGAGGACTTTCACCTCCCTAGTTCTGTGCCATGCCCGGCACACACGCTTTGGTTCAGCGGCGCCCTGATAAGGGCGTCCGGTGGAGGGCCGCCAGGCCCAAAACGAACTGGAACGACTGGTTAGACAGCTCGCTTAAGATGCGGTTTTAGTTCCATTTCTATCTGTTGAATATCACTTTGCAGGCCACTCAAAAATTTATCTTCTTTCCTGTTGCCGCGGGAATTTATGGTTTCTCTTGTCCGCCGTATGTCTTCTAAACTTCTACCTCCGCGAGGAGCGTCCGACATAATTGTATCTAAATGATCCATGATTGCGGCGTAAAGCTCCCCGTCCCAGCTATATAGTTTTCGAACCTTCTCGACTAGCTCAGCACCCCAAAGTACCTCAACTTCAAGTAAGGTCGCCTCAAGAGCGTTCCTGGCATCGTACACCCGGTCATATCTGTTCTGATATGCCTTTGCTAATTCTCTATGGCGCCTGTCTTTGTCATTTGCTGGTGGAGGCCCTTCATCGTCTGACAACTCCATCTCTTTCAACGCGATGAACGGAAACCGAACGGATTGAAGCGCCTCACGAAACTGGTAAACCTCTTTTAGCAAGCGTCGGGCGAGCTCATATTGTGCAGTTCCTTGAAGCTGGCGCCTCCATGTGGATAAACCAATAACAGCAACACCCGCCCCAATGATCGCGGCCAATGCAACAATAACGTCCTTAATTGGAGAGACCCACACTTCCATAAAACAGACCATAGATGTCTAACGCCCTGGGTAAGCTGCCGATACGGAGCGCAGCTTAGTAGCGGTCAGCTTCACCCACTGGTTAGCTGAGGTCATAGGCAAAAGACTTGCCTGAATCAGTGACTTTGCAGGCGAATATACCCCGCAAATCGCCATCGGCGCTAACGGGAGCCATCAATTGTCGAAAAATAGGTTGCGAGTGCCTGAAACGCGCAGCCTGAAGTCGACCAGAGACCAGGATTTGGCTGCTTTTTGATCAAACCATGGTCGTTAGGCAATAGCGGATTGCCCCGGTATGGTTTCCCGGGTGGTTTTAAGATGATGCGGTCACTGCCGAACGAGCCTATCCGGAGGCGGCGATTCCTTCGTAGAGGTCGCGGTAAACGGCAAAGCCCGGACAGTGTCGACCAAAGCGCAGAACCCACTGTCGGCCACTGTGTACCAGGCGACAGGCCATGGTCATCAGCTCCTGCATCACGGTTCTCAGGCGGCGGCGTTTAGCCGGGTGGCGCACTGGCGCATCCGGGCCAGTCAGTCTCAGGCCCATCCAGCGCAGCACGTTATATCCCAGTGTTGCGAAGGCCATGACCAGGTTGTTGGTGTCGAACTTGCCGGACGGCAGGCGCTCCAGATCCAGGTCGGTTTTGAACTCGCTGTGGAATTGCTCACTGGTGGCGTGATCGCTGTAAAACGCCATGATTTGTTGTTCATCGGCCACCTCGGCTGGCAAGGAGGTAATCCAGCCTTCAAGACTGACCTCCGGCTCCAGATACAGCTGGCCACCGGCATCGCTGGTGCGCACCGTGACTTTAACGATCTGGCGCAACCCGGGCTCGTCCGACAGGTTTTCCGATAAAACCGCCTCCATCTTGCCGTTGCGGTCCAGTGTCCAGGCTTTCTGAGCCTGGGCCTTCTCCGCCCAGGCCAGGGGATCCTGCTTGCGGGGATTCCACTTGATCAGGAAGTCGACCTGCTTCTGCTCGCGCAGAAAGTCGCGATTGTCACGGGCATCGTGTGCGCTGTCCAGGCGCAGCAGGATGGGCTTGTCCGTCAGTGCCCGGGCCCGGGGTAAAACCCGCTTGAGGGTATCGAGAAACCCATTATTGGCGTGCTGGCTGCCAGGGCGCAGTTCGCAGCCCAGGCACCAGCCTTCCTGGCCCAGATAGGCCGCTATCGGTGCGTAGCCGTCGTAGCCCTTGTAGGTGTAGCTGACACCCTCTTTGCGGGTCTGGCTGTTGTCCATGGGAAAGACGTCCATATCCAGGGCAACGTGACCCATCGCCAGAGGTGATACCGGGGCTTCGATGGACTGAAGAAACTCAACGCTGGCATCATCCAAAAGCGGCGTCAGGGCTCGGGCATCTTCATCAAACCGTTGCCGCAAGCGGGCTGACGATGGCGACTGCTTGATGCCCATGGCGGTTTTGAAGAATGGATCCGTGCGTACCGGCTCGACCGCCTCGAAGTCACTCTTGCCCAGCGTGATCAGGCCAAGGTAGGTGCGGATCAGCTCGATGTTTGGAATGCCGTGGCGCTTGACGACCGTGCGAGCGGTTTTGATCAGCGACGTGTGCCGGTTCAGACAATGGCCTATCAAGGCCAGTCCGCCATGGGGTGTATAGACTTCGGTTCGGGATTGCTGGAGAGTGAAAGTACGCATGAGCCAAATGCACTGACTGGGTGAATGGATGTCAGGTGCCATTATATCGCTTAAGGCTCTGTTATTGCAGGCTTTAAGCGCAGTTTTAGCCGATGAGCCTGTAAATAAATCTGTGTAACTGCCCACCCCATTACAGGTGGCCGTCCAGGCGGTCACCGAATTCGATAATAAAGCGATTCAATGCCGGCTTCCAATCACGGATCGGCATGGTCCATTTCTTTGAGGCCTGTTGGAT
>NZ_JBSXOI010000001.1:0-3871 GCF_056859395.1 Marinobacter sp. L-80 | reverse complement strand
ACGCGGCGGCAATTCCCCAAGTTGCAAGATCAGGCATTTAGCCCTCCAAGTTCGGTGAGTCTGTCAAATTGCCCAGAAATCGAATTTGATGCCTTCCCTGGACCTGCCGTTATTGATAATGGCCCGTGCCCGCCATAGCATTTTGCCTGTACCGCACTCCGGCAGGGTAAAGGTTCCCTGGTAGACGCCCTGGGCATTCGGTACCAGCTGGGTGCGGACCACGCCCATGTACATTTCAAGCCCTTCAAAATCGACGATTAGGGAGTCTGCTGTCATGTTAGCGAGATGCACACGAATGGGAATTTCTGTCATAGATTCGATGGCTTCATTACCTAAACCGACTGTGATGGCTTGATTGTCCTTTCGCCCGATACACTGACCCTTGAAAGGTGCGCATCCCTCGGTGGCGTAAAAAGTGACACCGGCATCCAGATCTGGCTTCAGGTACTGCGGCAGCACGAAAATTGCAGCGACCATCAGACTGAAACCGGCGATACCGAATAACCATGACCATTTCTTGAAGTGCTGATTCAACGACATTTTCGAGTTACCCGAGATCTAGCGTGAGTGTTGTCTGGTGTCCGTGAGAAATCAGGAAGGACCCTCAGCCTAATTAACGTCCTGACTTTCGCTCCGTTGATAACGGCGCTGGTCTTCCGTCCATAGCGTTTTCAGGTACTCGATCACCAACTGAATTTCCTGGTCGGTGAGGATGTCCTTGAACGCCGGCATCGTCAGCCTATCCGTTTTATTGAAGGGATGTCGCCAGCCCTCGGCAATCATCCTCAACAACATGGCATCGCTGTGGCGCCAGGTGTGGCCTGTCTCATCGTGCGGTGGCGGGGGCATTTCGCCTTTCTCATCCGGTTTGGTCCAGTCGGCAGCACCCTCGCCCTGCCATCCGTGGCAGGCGGCGCAGTATTGCTCGTAAATCTGGCGACCCTCGGCCACCTCGGTCGGCCCACTGTCACTGTTTGGTGGCGCGCCCCCCGCCACCACAAGGGCCGGGGCAACGAGCAAGACCAGCGGGAAAGACCACTTATTCATGAACAGGTACCCATTCGCCAGAGGCGTTCTGCGAAAGCAGATCTCCATCCTCTGTGCCCACCACGAGTCCTTCCTTGAGTGAGAATGTCAGAGCGGTGACTGGCTCGGGTATCTTAAGGCCAGCCCAGCTTTCGCCACCGTCCGAACTGTGGTGAAGTTGCCCCTCGATCACGGCGTAGACGTTCTCCGGGGCAGAAGGATCGTAATCAATAGCAGTCACAGTCCCTCGTAATTCGCCGGCATCGCCCCAGAAGCAGAAACAGTCCATGGAGCGGGCAACGCCGCGGGTGGTGCCAGCGAACAGCCAGCCACTTTCCATACTGCCCGGCATATCCGAGTGCAGGAATGCCTGCACCGGCTCCCGGGGGCCACTGTCTACCTTCACCCATTCGGCACCGCCGTCCCTGGATCGGAACATGCCACTTTCACCGAGATAGACGTAAAGCGTTTCGGCTTGGGTGGCGTGGGCGGCAATCGCCGTGATTCCGAGATCCGGCAGGGTGTCATTGAGGGATTGCCAGCGCTTGCTGGCGTTGTCATAGCGCCAGATACCAAGGCCAGGCCCTGCCAGGTACAGACTTTCGTCCGCGCCCTTTGCCATGGACCGAGGGGGAGCGCCGGAATCGGACGGTGGCAGCGGGATCTCGGTAGTGCTCTGGCCTTCCACGGCAAGCAGGCCGCTATTCCGAAGCACCAGTAGGGCGCCGGAGGCGTCAGTCGTCAGCGCCTTCACTGCTTGGCCATCAGTCGCAGACTGGGCTTGAACCAGACCCGGCATGACGGCAATCAACGCGAA
The DNA here is from genome assembly GCF_056859395.1 of Marinobacter sp. L-80. Taxonomy (NCBI): domain Bacteria; kingdom Pseudomonadati; phylum Pseudomonadota; class Gammaproteobacteria; order Pseudomonadales; family Marinobacteraceae; genus Marinobacter; species Marinobacter sp. L-80. The sequence goes on along the minus strand of NZ_JBSXOI010000001.1, from coordinate 2,028 downwards.
CAGGAAAAGCCTGGAAACGCCAGAATTCAGGCGGTAAACCTTCGCTTTCATGGGGCTGACCTCAGTAATCCTTGTGTTCACGGAAAACACCCTGCTTGCCATTGGCGTTAAAAGCGATGACCTGATAATCGTCCTTCCGGCCGGTTTCCATGCCGGGGGTGCCATGGGGCATGCCCGGCACTGATAGCCCAATCGTATTGAACTGCGGGTCCTCAAGGTAGGCGACGATGTCATTGGCCGGCACATGGCCCTCAATCACCAGGTTTCCGATCAGCGCAGTGTGGCAGGACGCCATATCTCGGGGTACGTCGTACTTTTGCTTGATTTCATTAAGGTTGTTGGTTTCAACGATGCGGGTCTCAAAGCCATTGGCCGCGAGGTGCTCGGCCCAGTCCTGGCAGCAACCGCAATTGGGGCTTTTGTAAATGGTGATGGCCTGACCTGTCTTTCCACTCTCGGCTTGCGCAACCGATGACTGGTCAGATTCGTTGGTCTGGATGGCCAAGGTGGTGCCAGCGCCGATAACGACAGCGGCTATACCCGTATAAAGGGCGAGTTTCATGGTCTTCATGGAAAATCCTCGGTTGGAATCGCTTACATGTAGTGCAGGGCGCGGGGATGCACATGCGTCCCCGGCCCATAGCTTCAGTTCATGAGGGTGTCCAAATGGTTATTTGGTGCCGGTGTCTTTGTCTTTCATGCCATCGCCACCATGAGCCTGCATCATCTTCATGCACGCTTCGGTCATGGCTTTGCGGTCTTCTGGGGACATATCGGACATCATCCCCATCATGCCGCCCATACCCTCCATGCCTTGCGAGGACATCATGCCATTTTGCTCGGAATGTCCGGCCATCATGCCGGCTCCTTCGCCGTGGGCAACGGCAGAGAAGAGGGCAACACTGCCTGCCAGAACGGCGGCGGTTACGGTGAGGTTGATTTTTGAATTACGCATTTGATTTACTCCAGTTAAAGTCTCGTTACGGATGGACGGAAGTACGAGACTTTGTTGTAAGAATTAACGTTAAAGAGCTTGCCTCCTAGAGGCAAAAATCCGGGTTAAAACTCAGGAGTGGTGTTCTGGAGGGGGCGTAATAGAAGCCAGGAACGGATCCTGGTAGAAGGTTGATCGTGCGGTCAATACCGGGTGGGAGCCCGTATCGGTAAAACCGATGGAATCCCCCGGTAACAGGGCAACGCTGACGCTGACCCCGCATTTGATCAGCCCACTGGCGCTCGGGCAGGCCATGTCAGGGGCTGAGGCACAATCCGCTTCAGTGTCTGTTGAGGAGCCGGCGCTCTCAGCCTGAGCCATCATCATGGAACCACAATCCGGCATCGCAGTGTCCGCGTCGCTGTCCGCTATTTTGGACATAGCCAATGCCGGTCCGCTTATCACCAGAAGCAGTGATAGCAGCGCGGAAATAAATTGGCGGGTTGTTGCGGTCATCCTGATTCCAAGCACCAAGCTGTAAAGGTTCAACGCTGTGACACACAGCTCGACTTTTAGTTCACCAAATCCTAGCAGTTTTTATTTCAATGACACAACGCCATCGATATCCAAAGGCTCAAGGTGAATTCACTTTGACCATTCTGACAAAAGTCTTGACCTTAAACCGTGCTTCAACGTTATTTTCTCAAAAATGCTCAACTGCAACTGTTTACCGCATAAGCGGTGGAAATGAGCAACCAACAACCACGGTAAAAATGAGGGACGATAATGAGAGGAGGACCGGTGGGTTTGCTGACAGGGCCACGGCGTTGGTGGTTGTTTGGCGCCTTCGGGGTCATCGCGGGACTCACCTTTGGCTGGGAACAGCTGGTGATATTCGGGCTCGGTGACAACGGTTGAGCAGACCAAGGAGACTGGTAGCGCTTAGCTTTGCACGAGTTATTGTCAAATCTGGTGTATGACCATCAGGCAGCGCTCCTGTCAGATTGATCCTCCACCGGTATTCCATCCTGAAACTGCACGTTGTCCACGACCAGCTTCAGTTGGTTGAACCCCTTGATCCGCTTCCAGCGTTT